>CAUBHZ010000180.1 GCA_958435885.1 uncultured Intestinimonas sp.
TTTTTCCCTGCTGGAAAAAGAACGGTTTTTGGAATCCAAAGAAAAAGGGGCTCCCGTATGGGTTAGGTGGCTCCAAATAGGAATCCGGCGGCCCGTCTTTACGCCCCCGTTGAGGACCAGCACCGTCCACAGGTGACTCCGCCGGTGGAACAGGGAAAACTTGTGGTTCTATCCCCACTTTTTTCGCCGCCTGCGTGGTCGGGGGTCGGGACGTGGCACCGCTGACTGGTATTGCCGTTGCTGCGGCGCAGGTTGGGTGTTTCGGCGTGAGGCGCAGCTCCATCTCTCTTCACTCTTCACTGCTACCTCTTCCTTTTATTTGTGGGGCGCGACGACTCGGCGCGCCATTGACACCACGTTTCAGAGGTACGTAGGGGCGGCCTGTGGCCGCCCGCCGCGGCAATATGGGATTTTCTTTTCGCGGGGCGCGGCTTCCCAGACGCGCCCACAAAACGCCCTCAAAGCCTGCCCCGCTCCAGTCTGTCCAGCACCGCCGTGAACCAGTCGGGCAGGGGACACTCCACCGTCATGCGCTCCCCGGTGCGGGGGTGGACGAAGGAGAGCCGCCGGGCGTGGAGGCACTGGCCCGCCAGCCCCGGCACCGACTTTTTGGCGCCGTACACCGTATCCCCCAGCAGGGGGTGGCCGATGGAGGCCATATGGACCCGGATCTGGTGGGTGCGGCCCGTCTCCAGCCGGCAGCCGATGTGGGTATAGCCGGAATACCGCCCCAGCACCTCCCAGTGGGTCACCGCCTCACGGCCGTTTTTCCGGTCCACCGCCATCTTTTTCCGGTCCACCGGATGGCGGCCGATGGGGGCGTCCACGGTGCCGCTGTCCTCCTTCAGCCCCCCCACGCACACCGCCTCATAGTAGCGGTACAGGGAGTGGTCCTGGAGCTGGGCCGCCAGGGCCAGGTGGGCGGCGTCGTTCTTGGCGGCGATGATGAGGCCGGAGGTGTCCCGGTCGATGCGGTGGACGATGCCCGGCCGCAGCTCGCCGTTGATCCCGGAGAGGCTATTCTTACAGTGATATAACAGAGCGTTGACCAAAGTGCCGTCGGGATGGCCGGGAGCGGGGTGGACCACCATGCCCACCGGCTTGTTGACCACGATGACGTCGGCGTCCTCATAGACCACGTCCAGGGGGATGTCCTGGGGCAGCACGTCCACCGGCTCCGGGTCGGGAAGGGTGAGGGCCACGTCGTCCCCCACGGCGGTGCGGGCGTTCTTCTTCACGGCCTTGCCGTTGCAGGTGACCGCCCCCTCCTCAATGAGCCGCTGGGCCGCCGACCGGGTGAGGCCCTCCACGCTCCGGGCCAGGAACTGGTCCAGCCGCTCCCCGTCCCGGTCAGCCCTCAGCAGAACTTCCGTCATGGCCGTCGGCCCCTCCTTTTTTCTCCAGCTTGTCGTAGTAGAAGAGGAAGTAGACGCAGAAGGCGATGCCGCCGCAGACCACGCAGATGTCGGCCACATTGAAGACGGCGAAGTGCATGAACTGGAAGTTGAACATGTCGGTGACGAAGCCGAAGAGGGCCCGGTCGATGAGGTTGCCCACCGCCCCGGCAAAGACCACCGTCAGGGTGGTGACCCCAAAGGGGTGGCGGATCACCCTGCGCAGGAGGGCCACGGCGATGGCCACCGCCACCACCGCCGAGATGAGGGTCAGGATCCAGGTGTGGTCGGAGAAGATGGAAAAGGCGGCGCCGGTGTTCTTCACGTAGGTGAGCTCCACCAGGCCGGGGAGAAAGGGGACGGAGGTCCCCAGGGGGATGTTTGCGCGGACCAGGTACTTGACCACCTGGTCGGCGGCCACCAGGACCGCCGCGAGCAGGGCATACAGCATAGCGGTAAAAACTCCTTGTCTCCGGCCCCAGGCCGGCAGGGCCCTTCGGAGGGCCGGTTTCATACCTTTTCATTATATCAAAATCCGCCCGGTTTACAATCACATTCTTCCCCCGTCCCCCTTTTGGGACCGTCCGCCTGATTTTTCCCCTTGACAGCAATCGAACATTTGTTGTATTATCTACTCGAACAAAAGTTCTGGAAACCTTTTGGGCCTCTGGACCGTCTAAGAGAGCAAGAGACATTCGATCCACAGCGGCAGATTCGCAAAGTCCAAAAAATGGGACTTCTGCTGTGGTAGGCTTGGAGCATAGGAGGGATCGCGGTATGCAGACCATTTACTACAAGACGGAACACTTCATCCGGCACCAGGGCAACCTGGTGGACCTGGCGGCCTACCGCCAAAAACTCTCCGCGGTCTCCGGCGGGGACCTGGCGCCTGTGCTGGACGAACCGGTGGCCGATCCGGAGCCCCAGACCCAGGGCCCTGAACTCTACCTGCTGCCCAAGCCCGCCCCCATGACCCCCCGGCGGCGCTCCGCCCGGCGGCAGCGGCGGCTCCGGCGGGCGGCGGTGGTGCTGGACCTGTGCGCCAGCGCCGCCATCGTGGCCCTCACCGCCGGGGCGCTGGCCGCCTTCCTGGGCCTGCTGGGGTAAGGGCCGGGACAGACCGGGCGGATGCCATTCGCCCCTACATCAGCCCTGGAGCGTGTCTTGTGGGCGGCCAAAGGCCGCCCCTGTACACATTCTTGCGGTGTGGTGCCATGGGCGCGTCTGGGAAGCCGCGCCCCACGACAATGTGCACCCTGACGGAGGCGTAAACCACACTTCAAGTCCCCCCTCATCCGGCGGCTTACGCCGCCACCTTCCCCCAGGGGAAGGCTTTCGGGCGAATGATATCCGCGCAGCGGACCTTTCCCCTCCGGGAAGGCCCTCTGCGCGGAATTTTTTTGGCAAAACAGGAATTTTTCCTTTACTTTACGGCCAGGATATGATAATCTACTATGGCACGCAAAGTGCCAAGAACGCCCAGATGCCTCGTTTCGGGACACAGCCCGCTCTCACGCGGGGGTTTTCACCCGCCCGTTACGCAGCCCTCGGGCAAATCAGATGAAAGGTGGAATTTCCCATGATCCGTAAGGACGAAAAGACGGCCGTCATCGAGGCCAACCGCACCCATCCCACGGACACCGGCTCCCCCGAGGTCCAGATCGCCATCCTCACCGCCCGGATTCAGGAGCTCACCGAGCACCTGAAGGTCCACATCCACGACAACCACAGCCGCCGCGGCCTGCTGAAGATGGTCGGTAAGCGCCGCAAGATGCTGGACTACCTGGCCAAGAAGGACGTGGAGCGTTACCGCGCCATTATTGCCAAGCTCGGTATTCGTAAGTAATGAAGTGAATGAGGGTGGTGTGGGCTTCCGCACCACCCTTTCTTCCAATCCACCCCATTTTTCACCTGCGTTCAGAGCCCAAACGGCTTTTTTAGCAGTTGAACCTGTGCCCGGAGCGTCCGGACCCGCGTTCAAATGCTAAAAACGGCCCGGCGGCTCTGACGTGAAACGCCACTTCAAAAGGAGGAACAACATGTCAACCGTCATCACTCACAAGCAGTTCCCCAACCACAAGACCTACAAGATGGACCTGTGCGGCCGTCCCCTCACCATCGACGTGGGCAAGGTGGCCGAGCTGGCCACCGCCTCCGCCATGGTCTCCTACGGCGAGACCACCGTGCTGGTGGCCGTCACCGCCGCCCCCCGTCCCCGGGACGGCGTGGACTTCTTCCCCCTGAGCGTGGACTTCGAGGAGAAGCTCTACGCCGTGGGCCGCATCCCCGGCTCCTTCATGCGCCGTGAGGGCCAGCCCTCCCTGCCCGCCGTGCTGGCCGCCCGGGTCATCGACCGCTCCATCCGCCCCCTCTTCCCCTACGACTTCCGCAACGACGTGGTGGTCACCTGCACCGTCATGAGCGTGGACCGGGACTGCTCCCCCGAGGTGACCGCCATGATCGGCGTGTCCGCCTGCCTGGCCTACTCCGAGATCCCCTGGGCCGGCCCCATCGGCTGCATGGAGATGGGCTACGTGGACGGCCAGATCGTCAAGAACCCCAACCAGGAGCAGAAGCACGCCTCCAAGCTGGACCTGACCGTGGCCGCCACCGACGGCAAGGTCATCATGATCGAGGCCGGCGCCGACCAGATCCCCGACGACATCATGTATGACGCCATCCTCCAGGCCCACGAGGAGTGCCGCAAGCAGGTGGCCTTCATCAACCAGATCGTGGCTGAGATCGGCCGTGAGAAAATGACCTACGACCACGCCGCCTTCGACCAGGAGCTCTTCGACGACATCGTGGCCAACTTCATGGACGAGGCCAAGGCCGCCATGGACACCGACGACAAGAACATCCGTGAGCAGCGCTGGAACGCCATGATCGAGAAGTGGCACGAGAAGTACCTGGAGAGCCACCCCGACATGGACCAGTACCTGGAGGAGATCACCTACAAGTTCCAGAAGAAGATCGTCAAGGCCTGGCTGCTGGAGGGCCACCGGGTGGACGGCCGCGCCAAGAACGAGATCCGTCCCCTGGCCGCCGAGGTGGGCGTGCTGCCCCGGGTCCACGGCTCCGGCCTCTTCACCCGCGGCCAGACCCAGGTCCTCTCCGTCTGCACCCTGAACACCCTCTCCGCCGCCCAGAAGCTGGACACCATCTGGGAGGAGGAGGAGAAGCGGTATATGCACCACTACAACTTCCCCGCCTACTCCACCGGTGAGGCCCGTGCCGCCCGGTCCACCAACCGCCGCGAGAAGGGCCACGGCGCCCTGGCCGAGCGGGCCCTGGAGCCCGTCATCCCCCCCGTGGAGGAGTTCCCCTACGCCATCCGCGTGGTCTCCGAGGTCCTGAGCTCCAACGGCTCCACCTCCCAGGGCTCCATCTGCGGCTCCACCCTGGCCCTCATGGACGCCGGCGTGCCCATCAAGGCCCCTGTCGCCGGCATCTCCTGCGGTTTGATCCAGGACGACGACGGCGGCTTCACCACCTTCATCGACATCCAGGGCGTGGA
>CAUBHZ010000181.1 GCA_958435885.1 uncultured Intestinimonas sp.
ACATGAAAAGAGAGGAAACACCATGAAAACCCGTCTCTTGCCCCTGTCCTTGGCCCTCACCGCCCTGCTGGTCCTCCCCGCCGGCGCGTTTTCCGATGTGCCGGCGGGCGCCTGGTACGCCGACGCCGCCCAGATCTGCGTGGACCGCGGCCTGCTCAAGGGCACCGGAGCCGACACCTTCTCCCCCGACAACGCCGTGACCCTGGCCGAGGTGATGACGGTGGCCGTCCGGCTCCACTATCAGACCCACGGCGGCGTGGGGGACCCCCCCGCCGCCCCCGACAACTGGGGCACCGGCAGCATCACCACCCCCACCGGCGCCGTGCTGCTGGCCTTCAACACCTGTGACCGGGACCGTGGCCTCACCTACCGCTACGACCAGGAGACGCCCCGGCGGCTCCACCTGTACCTCACCGTCACGGCGGAGGAGCGAGCCGCCCTCACCCCCGCCGGCGGACCGGCGGACGCCGTGCTCACCCTCAACGGCGTGAGCGTGCTCACCGGCGGCCTGGCTCCGGCGGAGGACAGCCCCACCCGCATGGAGTTCGTGGCCGACCCCGGCAGCGACTACGCCGCCTTCAACCGGGAGCTCTCCGCCTTCCTCCCCGCCCCCGCCACCGGGCTGTGGTACCGGGACGCCCTGTGGTACGCCCGGGAGCACGGCCTCTTTGAGGGCCAGCCCATGGAGGCCGCCTTTGAGGAGCCCGCCGCCCGGCAGGACCTGGCCGACTGGCTGTGCTCCGCCCTGCCCGACTCCGCCCTCACCCCCATCAACCAAGTGGACGTGCTGCCCGACTCCGCCGACCCGGACGTGCTCACCCTCTACCGGGCGGGCATCCTCACCGGCGTGGACGGCACCGGCGCCTTCGCCCCCCAGCGCACCCTCAGCCGGGCGGAGCTGGCCGCCGTACTCGCCCGGGTGGCCGACCCCAGCCTGCGGGTGACCATCCCCGTGGGCGAAACTACCTGATTTTTCCACCTAACAGCTGGAGGACCCATTTTGAAAGAGATCAAAGAAAAGACCGGCGGCTTTTTCGCCGAGTTCCGGAAATTCATCGCCCGGGGCAACGTGATGGACCTGGCCGTAGGCGTCATCATCGGCGGCGCCTTCAAGGGCATCACCGACTCCCTGGTGGGCGACATCCTCAACCCCATCCTGGGCATCTTCGCCGGTGGGAATGAGGCCCTCACCGGCCTGGCCATCGCCGTCCCCGGCGGCGGCGAGATCCTGCTGGGCAGCTTCATCAACGCCGTGCTCAATTTCCTCATCATGGCCTTTGTCATCTTCTGTCTGGTCAAGGCCATGAACCGCCTCTACCGGAAGAAGGAGGAGGCGCCGGCGGCGCCCCCCGCCCCCACCAAGGAGGAGGTCCTGCTCACCGAGATCCGCGACCTGCTCAAACAGCAGAAGGAGGAGGGCTGAGCATGGACGACCCCCGCAAGGACCTGCCCCCGGAGGAGCCCCGGGAGCCCTACGTCCCCGCCTCCCCCATCAAGCGGACCTGGGCCTGGGTAGCCGTCGTCTACGTGGTCATCTGCACGGTGCTCTTCACCTACTACCTGGCCACCGCCCGGGTGCTCATCGGCCTGGGACCCCTGATGGTCTGCCCCGCCCTGGCCGGGCTGGCCGTCACCGCTGTGCTCCGCTACCGCGCCGGCAGGGCCCGGGGCGGACTGCCGGCCTGCGTGGCCCTCACCCTGGTCTGCGTGGCCCTGCTGCTCATCAATCTGTATGTGGGAGTCCCCTCCCTGCTGCGGAACTTTGGAGGTTGACATGAAGGAACGGTTGGAACAGGGCCTGGCCGCCCTGGGGATCACGCCCCCCGACGGGGCGGTGGACCGGCTGGTGCGGTACGCCCAGCTGCTGCTGGAGCAGAACAAGGTGATGAACCTCACCGCCATCACCGAGCCCGACCAGGTGGCCGACCTCCACTTTCTGGACTGCGCCGGGGTGGCCCTGTGCGCCGACCTGGCTGGCAAGTCCCTCATCGATGTGGGCACCGGCGCCGGCTTTCCCGGCATGGTGCTCAAGATCCTGGTGCCCGACCTGCAGCTCACCCTGGTGGACAGCCTGGCCAAGCGGCTGGACTGGCTGAGCACGGTGTGCGCCGACCTGGGCCTCACCGGGGTGACCATCCGCCACGCCCGGGGGGAGGAGCTCTCCCTGGACCCCGCCTTCCGGGACGGCTTCGACTTCGCCAGCGCCCGGGCGGTGGCCGACCTGCGGGTGCTCTGCGAGCTGTGCCTGCCCTACGTGAAGCCCGGCGGACGGTTCCTGGCCATGAAGGCCGTGGACTGTGAGGAGGAGGTCTCCCAGGCCGGGCGGGCGGTGTCGGTGCTGGGGGGACGGCTGCTGCCCGCCTTCCGCTACCACATCCCCGGCACCGACGTGGACCGCCGGGTGGTGCTGGTGGAGAAGGTCTCCCCCACCCCCAAGGGCTACCCCCGCCGCTGGGCCAAGATGCAGAAAGCCCCTCTCTGAGTCTCCCCCGGACCCTTCGCGTCAAAATATTTTGTCCCTTGCCCCAAATGGGCTTTACACCCTGGCAAAAGCGATGATATAATGAGATGCGTGGGTCCAGGTAGTTTGACCCAACGTCGTTTCCCCCCAGGGGGTAGGAGGTCTGCTATGGGAACCGTCATCGTGGTCACGTCCGGAAAGGGCGGCACCGGGAAGACCTCCCTCACCGGCGGCGTGGCCTCCTGTCTGGCCGCCCTGGGACAGAAGGTGCTGTGCATCGATCTGGACATCGGCCTGCGCAACCTGGACATCTCCCTGGGCATGACCGACCGGGCCCTCATGGACTTCACCGACGTGGTGGAGGGCCGCTGCTCTCTGGAGCGGGCCGCCGTGGAGCACCCGGTGATCCGCGGCCTCTATCTGCTCACCGCGCCGGTGCGCCCCACCCCCGCCTCCATGGACGAGGGGAAGATGGCCGCCATGCTGAAGACGGCCCGGGCACAATTCGACTACATTCTCATCGACTCCCCCGCCGGACTGGGCAGCGGCTTCCGTCTGGCGGTGTGCGCCGCCGACCGGGCGGTGGTGGTCTCCACCAACGACTCCTCCGCCCTCCGGGACGCCCAGCGCACCGTGGTGGAGCTGGGCCGGCGGCTGGACACCATCCACCTGGTGATGAACCGCATCCAGCCCAAGCTGCTCCGCCGCCTGCGCACCACCATCGACGACGCCATGGACGCCGCCGGTCTCCCCCTGCTGGGGGTGGTGCCCGAGGACAGCCAGGTCATGCTGGCCGCCAACACCGGGGAGCCGCTCATTCTGTTTAGCCGCAAGGGCGCCGCCCTGGCCTATCTGAACATCGCCAAGCGCCTGATGGGGCAGCGGGTGCCCCTCATGAAGATCCGCTGAAGCGGCATGCCGCTTTTGACAAATGTATTTCAGGAAAGAGAGGACTGAGTAAGGAATGAACATTGCACTGATGAGTCACGACAGAAGAAAGGAATTGATGGTGCAGTTCTGCATTGCTTACTGCGGCATCCTCTCCAAGCACACCGTCTGCGCCACCAACACCACGGGCAAGATGGTGGCCGAGGCCACCGGCCTGCCGGTAAACCTCTTCCTGTCCCATGAGCACGGCGGCAGCCAGCAGATCGGCGCCCGCATCGCCTACAACGAGATCGACATGGTCCTTTTCTTCAACGACCCCCAGTCCCACGACCTGGACGCCGACATCGACTACATCACCCGCCTGTGCGACCAGTACAACATCCCCTACGCCACCAACGTGGGCACCGCCGAGATGCTCATCCACGGCCTGGAGCGGGGCGACCTGGACTGGCGCGACATCGTCAGCCCCAAGACCGCTCCCTTCACCGTCTGATTTCCCCACTATCAGTGCGCCCGCCTTTCCCGTCCACGGAAAAGGCGGGCGTTTTTCCACATCAGGAGGTGTTTTTGTGGATAAAAAGACCGGACACATCCTCTCCGCCGTGGTGGCCGCCGCCGTGGTGGGCGGCCTCTTCTGGCAGAACGCCGCCCTTCAGGACAAGGTGGACCAGCTCTCCCAGCAGATCAGCACCCTGAGCAATCAGCTGGTGGACACCAGGTACGACCTCTCCGACGAGATCGGCGCCCTCCGGCGGGATCTGGAGGACGAGGTCAGCCTCTTTTCCACCGCGGAGACGGATCTTGGGTACAAAAACGGGGCGCTGACCCTGGCCGTGACGGTGGTGCCCAAGGAGCTGCGCGCCGGTGAGAGCGCCCAGGTGTCCCTGAGCACGGGGGAATCCGCCGACCTCACCGACGACGGGTCGGGACGGCTCAGCGGCGTGCTCACCTGCTCCCTGCGGGCGTCCCTGGAGCCGGTGGTGACCCTCACCGCCGGGGAGACCCAACGCCGGGAAATTCTCCCCACCCTGTGGACAGATGAGCTCTTCACCATCAAGGGGGACAGCGACTGGACCGGCGGAGTGAAAAATCGGGAGGACCTGCTGTCCATTACCCTCTACACCCCGGAAAACAGCGCCCTGGAGGTGGAGCGGGTCACCGTGGAGGTCCGCTCGGCCATCCTGGAGGTGGTGGAGGGGGTCCTGGTGGACACGGTGGAGGCCGTCCGGCAGGACGACGGCAGCTGGCAGGCGGATATCAGGAATTTTATAGAAGATAGGGAAGAATATAACTATGACTTCTGGATCGCCGCCGACACCAGGGAGGGGATCACCCTGCACAGCGACAACGGCGTAGCCAGCTGCGAGAAGGATGGGACCAGCAGCGGCTGGGGCAGCGGCAGCTTCTCCCTGTTTGCCCACTTCGACGAGGCGTAGGGGCGGATGGCATCCTCCCAAAAGCCTTCCCCTGGGGGTCTGACTGTCCGGTGGACAGTCAGAAGAAATCACTTCTTCCTTAACCCGTGGTGGCATTTGC
>CAUBHZ010000182.1 GCA_958435885.1 uncultured Intestinimonas sp.
TCCTCATAGCGGAGGAAAAGGCGGAGAACACGGTGGAGAAGTACCTGCGGGACGCAGGGGCCTTTCTGGAGTGGCTGGCGGGGGCGCCGGTGAGCCGGGAGGCAGTCACAGGCTGGAAGGCCCACTTGGTCCGCTCCGGCTACCGCCCCGCCACCATCAACTCCATGCTGGCCGCCCTCAACACCTTTCTCCGTTTCATCGGCCTGGAGGACTGTCGTGTCCGCGCCCTGCGGGTGCAGCGCAGACTCTTTCAGAGCGAGGAGCGGGAGCTGAGCCGCCAGGAGTACCAGCGCCTGCTGGACACCGCCCGCACCTTGGGCCGGGACCGCCTGGCCCTGGTCATGGAGACCATCTGCGCCGCCGGCATCCGAGTCAGCGAGGTGCGCTATATCACTGTGGAGGCCGCCCGTTCCGGTCAGGCGGATATCGCCCTCAAGGGCAAGGTCCGCACCATCCTCCTCCCCGGCAAGCTGTGCCGCAAGCTGCTCAAGTACGCCAGACAGCAAAAAACCGCTTCCGGCGAGATCTTCCTCACCAAAAGCGGCAATCCTCTGTCCAGGCGGCAGATCTGGGCGGAGATGAAGCGCCTGTGCCTCCGGGCCGGGGTGGCCCCCACCAAGGTCTTCCCTCACAACCTGCGCCATCTCTTTGCGCGCACCTTCTATCAGGCCACCCGGGACGTGGCCAAGCTGGCCGATGTCCTGGGGCACTCCAGCATTGAGACCACCCGCATCTATCTCATCTCCACCGGTGCCCAGCACCGCCGGGATCTGGACCGCCTGCGCCTCGTCTGCTAGACAAAATCAATATTTTGCATCCAGCGACCAGGAAAGGCCGCAGGAGGCTACATAGATTTCTGGTAGATTATAGCACAGGCCGATGGAAAATTCAAGCTGGAGCTGCTAAATTTGCGCAAAGACCAGCCATATGAGCCCAAATTGCTCATACGGCTCGATCTTCACGCCCTTTTTCCCTCAGGAGCGCCGCCGGCGCTCTTTTTTTCTGCCCGAACAGCTCCTTCCCCGGGATAGAACGCAGCAAAATATTGATTTTGCCTACAACTGGGGGGCGAGAGGGGAGAACGGCATGGAACTGGTGATGGAACAGGAGGCCCCGGCAGGGGAGGTATGCCTCACGCCGGAGGCCATGGACGCCTATCTGGACACCCTGCGCCAGCAGGGCCGGAGCGCAGACACCCTGGCGGCGTACCGGCGGAGCATCTATGGGCTGTACCGGTCGCTGCCGCCGGACAAGCGGGTAGGCCGCGGGACGCTGGACCGCTGGCGGGAGACGCTGGAGGACCAGGGGTATCTTCCCCGGACTATCAATGTGCGGCTGGCGGCGGCCAACGGCCTGATGACCTATCTGGGCCACCGGGAACTCCAGGCCACCGCCGCCCTCCCGCCCCCGGCGGAGGGGGAGCGGCCGGAGCTGACCCGCGGGGAGTATCTGCGTCTGCTGTCCACCGCCCGGGTTCTGGAGAAGGAGCGGCTCTACCTGCTGGTGAAGGTATTCGGCAGCACGGGCCTGTCGGTGGGGGAGCTGCCCCGGCTGACGGCGGAGGCGCTGGATGGGCGGGGACCCAGCCCCGTGCGTCTGCCGCCGCCGCTGGCGGAGGAGCTGCGGGGCTATGCGGCCCGGCAGGGCATCACCGCAGGACCGGTGTTCCGCAGCCGGAACGGGCAGCCCATGCGGCGGACCCAGGTGACGGGCGAGATCCGGTCCCTGTGCCGGGACGCCCGGGTGCCGGAGGAAAAAGGGAACCCACGCTGTCTGCGCCGGCTGTGGCAGAAGACCCAGGATGCCATCCGGATCAGTGTGGACCAGCTGGTGGTCCAGGCCTTCGACCAGATGATGGAGGCGGAACAGTTCTCCGTGGGCTGGGATGCCGGAAAGGGGGTGGGGATGATGTGACCACACCCCCCAGCTCTCGATTGCGCTGGCATGAATATCAGCTACTAAGGAGGAAAGAAATGACATGAAAAAGCGATTCTTGGCCGTATTGCTGACCCTGTGCATGGTGCTGTCCCTGCTTCCGGTGTCCGCCTTTGCGGCGCCGGGAGGGTCAGAGTATGAGATAGGAGATACGTTTGAAACGACCGCCCCCGATCAAAAGCCGCCGGAAAACATTCCGGATGGGACAGAGTGGGTAGGGCCCGACGCTGAGCGGGGAGATCTTATCTGCAAAGAGGAGGAACACGCCCACTCTCTGGACAGCTGCTACAGCCATGACTGTGTACATGAGCACGATGACGACTGCTATCCCACACAGTGGGTGAAGTGTACGAAGGAGGACAACCCGGACCATTATGGTAGCTTCGGGCTCCATAAAAGTGATACTGAGTGCACACTTCACTACTTTGGGGGCTTCGATTACACATGGGGATACCAAGTAATTGACAAAACCGAAGGCCCCACCGAGTGCAGGCACGAATGTTCTCTCAAAACCGGATGTTACATATCGACCTGCAGCAAGGAAGAGCACCAGCATGGTGACTCCTGCTACCAGTGGACCTATACCTGGACGCTGGAGGAAAAGACCGATGAGAATGAACGTGGGGACCAGTGGCGCAACTGGTGGCCCGTGTATTGGAGCTTTGACGAATATCGCGGATGGGGTAATGAAGAGATCACGGACCCCTCTCTGGTAACGGTGTCCGCCGGGGCGAAGGATGTCACTTATACAGGGAAAGAAGTATCCCCTCAGGATGCCCTGGATGATTCGGAGGCGGCCAACGCGGGCCAGCTGATCCGCAGCGGCCTGGACATCCGGGTGGCGGAGGGCTACTATCTCTCCTCCTACCGTCTGGTGTGCGGAAACTATACCGGGTGCGGTGTGGTCGAATATGGTGACGCTGTCACCATTGAGCCGGACGAAAACGGGGATTATTCCGCTGTAACGCACGTTTCCATTGACGAAAATGATTTTGATCATTGGCGCAATGTCGGCGGCTTAGGCCGAAACTATCCCACCTCAAAACCTAGTGAAGCCAACTGGAGCAACAGCTATCTAGGCGGGAACACCATTTATCCCTTCTATCTGCTGCTGGAGTTAAAGGAAGATGAGAACACCTATCAGATCCAGTATGATTGGGGCGACCAAAGCGAGGCACTGACTGAGTACGATGTTCCTGAAACTCAGACCGGTCTGAAGCGCAATGAGGAAGTCCAAGCCGCCATTCCTTCTGACGAGGCGGTCCAGGCCGCGCTGGCTACGGGCTATGTCTTCGACGGCTGGACCATTTCCGGAACAGGATATGAGGACGGCTCCAAGGTGGACGCAGGCGGAAAGGTCGTCATCCGCGGCAGCGATCTGACCCTGACCGCCAAGTGGGTGGAGGCCGGGACGCCTGAATTTCTGAACAGCATCAAAGTCACCGTGAGCTGCACCAACCAGGCCGCGGGCCATGCAGGTTCTCAGCCGATGACCTTGACGGCAGGGGATTATACCACATCCTCCCGGGTGGTGGACCGCCATCTGGAATATACGGTCACCATTTCCTCTGAGCGCTTCGTGACGGCGTATAATGAGACCACCGGTGCGACTCACACCCCCGCGAAAGATACGGCCACAGTCACTTATGTGTATCACAACGGCTGGAATCTGAAAAGCGGGAGCAACGAGGCGGTCACGTTCCAGGTGGTCTGTGAGGACCAGTACACGGTGACCGTTAAATATGTGATGGATGATGCGGATCAAACGGAGATCAAAACTTCTTATGTCAGCGAAGAGATGTCCAAGGGGTCTCCCTATGATGTGAGCGGCCAGATCCCTGACTCGATCACATATGAAGGTCAGAGCTATGCCAAAGACACGGTGAAGGGGGCGACCTCCGGCACGCTCACCGGCAATGTGGAGATCACGGCGATTTACAGCCTGGATGAAGTCGGCGGCGAGAATGGCGGCGGCGACGGTGTCCCGGACAAGTACCAGAAGAAAGTGACCTTCCAGGTGGTAAACGGGACCTGGGAGGATGACACCAGCGCCGCCAAAGTCACCTATGTGACGCTGATGAAGGACGGCAAGTGGGACATGAACGGCAGCGCCTACCTGACAGCCCCCACCGGAATGAAGCCGGACGCTGGCTATGGTGGCACGGACGGAACGCAGGGCGGCTGGGATACCACGCCTCCTGCCACAGTTTCCGGGACCGATGATGTGACGTACACCTATACCTTTGCCAATAGCTCCACCCCCATTGTCCCGGGCTATTTTCTTTATGTTGTGGAGCACTACAAGGCAAACGACGATGGAACTTATCCTGTGTCCGCGACGGAGACGGAGCGCTTCTCCGGGGCGATCGGGGCAGAGGTAACGGCCACCCCAAAAGTGTATGAGGGGTACTGTCTGGACCCTGCGCTCTCCAATACGACCGGTACGCTGACCAAAATTGAGAAGCCGGAAGATATCGTGACGCTGAAGCTGTATTACGCCGTGGACAAAGTCGGCGGCGAAGATGGCGGCGACGGTACCCCGGATCAGTACCAGGCCCAAGTGATCTATCAGGTCGTGGGGGGCACCTGGGCAAACGGAAGCACGGAAATTGAACAGGTCTATCGTTTGTCGGAATATGATGAGACCTCTGACAAATGGGTCGAGGTCAGCCCCGCGCCGACTTTGACGAATATTCCTGACACCACAAAAGTTGAGCCTGATGCAGCGCACATCCTGAGCGGCGCGTGGGATGATGAGTCCCCCGTGGCCGGGGCGGCATTGACGGCGGGGACCAGCACCACCTACACCTACAGACTTACTGCGGCGGCACCCGCCATGACGGTGGAGAAAACAGCTCAGGAGGCATCTGTCCGTGTGGGAGAGCAGATCCACTACACGATCACAGTGCGCAATACCGGCAATGCGCCCCTGACTGATGTGACG
>CAUBHZ010000183.1 GCA_958435885.1 uncultured Intestinimonas sp.
TGATGGCCTTGGCCAGGGTGGTCTTGCCGCCGCCGTTGGGGCCGGTGATGACCACGAATTTGTGCTCGCCGATGGTGAGGGAGACATCGTTGAGGATGCCCAGCTCCTCGCCGGACTCGTCGGACACCTGATAAGATAAATGCCTGATCTCCAGCATGTGAAGGACTCCTTTGTGTTTCTCTGTAAAACCGCCGGCGGCGGTTTTGGGGGCGTCTGCCGCCGACACGGCAGTATTTTACCATAATTCCGATTGATTTACAAGTATTTCTTTTATTGCCTTGAACATTGAGGAAACGCCGTGGGACCATGGGCATAGTATGGACCGAAAGACGGAAATTTAGGAGGCGTAGCCATGGAAGAGATGCAGAAGCCCCAGGGCGGAGCGGCGGCGGAGGAGCGGGAGCGTTTTCGGCAGGTGTGGCAGCGGGTGACCGAGAGCGGCGGCGGGGAGAGCCCCATTGAGGTGGTGCCGGCACAGGCGCCGGAGCGGGCGCTGGCGGCGCCGGACCCGGGGGAGCGGCTGGAGCGCCGGTGCGGCGAGCTGCGGGCGGCCCTGGGGGAGGCCCTGGCGGGGGCGGCGGCCTACGAGGGCCTGGCCCGGCGGCTGGGGAACCGCCCGGCGGGGCGGCAGCTCCGGAGTCTGGCCGCCGCCGCCCGGCGGCGGAGCAAGCGGCTGGCGGTGGCCTGCTTCCTGCTGGACGGGGTGTGGTACCTGCCCCAGAACCCCGGCGGTGAGAGCCGGGAGACCACGGTGATGGGGGGACTCCGGGAGCGCTATCTGGCCGAGCGGCGGGGCGAGGAGAGCAGCCGGTCCGCCGCGGCCCGGGCGGAGGACGGCGATCTGGCCAACCTGTGGCTGGACCTGGCGGCGGAGAGCCGGGAGAGCGCCCAGGCGGTCCGGCGGCTGCTGGAGGAGCTCTGAGGCCGGAGCGGATATTTTTTTGGACGGCCCTCCCGTGGGAGGGCCGTCCAGCCTGTCAGTGGGGAAGATTTTGATGCCACAGGGACCGCAGCCCCAGCAGGAGCAGGTGGGGTTCCCAGACCGCCGGGCGGCGGAGAAGGGGAAAGACGTGGCCGGAGAGCCCGCCGGTGAGCACCAGGGTGAGGGCGCCCAGCTCCTCCTCCAGCCGGGCCGTGATGCCCTCCACCGCGCCGGCGGCGCCGTAGAGGGCGCCGCAGTTCATGCAGGAACAGGTGTCGGTGCCCAGAAGGGCGGCGGGCGGCGTCAGCTCCACCGGCGGCAGCTGGGCGGCCCGGGCGCTCAGGGCGTCCAGGGAGAGGCGCAGGCCGGGGAGGATCATACCGCCCACCAGCTCCCGGCGGTCGTTGATCACCGTCAGGGTGGTGGCGGTGCCCAGGTCAAAGACAGCCAGGGGCGGCGCCCAGCGGGAGAGGGCGGCGGCGCAGTCCACCACCCGGTCCATCCCCAGGGCGGAGCGGTCGTAGCGGGGGATGGAGAAGTCCAGGGGAGTGGTGTGGTCCACGGTCAGCACCGGGCGTCCAGTGAGGGCGGTCAGGGCGGCGGACAGGGGCTGGGTGACGGCGGGGACCACGGAGGAGAGGGCGGTCCCCTCCACCTCCGACGCCGGGCAGCCGGCCCGGTGCAGCAGGGCGGTCAGGGCGGCAGTCCAGGCCTGGGCGTCCATGTCCCGGCGGCTGGGCAGCCGGTGGACGAAGGCCGGGTCCGGACCGCGAAAGCCGCCCACGGCAACGGTGGTGTTGCCCACGTCCACCGTCAGCAGCATGGGGTGACGGACCGCCCGGGGCGGGCGGCCTCCTCCGTGGCCAGTGCCTTCCACAGGGGAAGGCAGACGGCGGGGACGATGATGGCCGCCACGGCGGCCTCCGGCAGGCCGTTGACCACGGTCACACCCAGGAAGAAGCCCAGCAGCTCTTCCACGGGGATGCCGCGGGCGGCGGCATAGGCCTGGGAGAAGAAGAGGCCGGTGAGACCCAGCACCAGCGCGGTGTTGGTGAGGGAGCCCACGGCGGCGGAGAGGGCCAGGAGGACGGGCCGCGCGGCGGGCCGGTCCAGGCCGGGCGCCCGCCGCAGCAGGGTCCAGACCGCCCAGGGCAGCACGCCCACCAGGACCCGGGGGAGGAAGCAGACCACCAGGGCCAGGGGACTGCCCCGGTCCAGGCCGGGCACGGGGATCAGGGGGGAGAAGAGGAAGGAGGAGAGGTTGGGGACCAGGGTGTTTTTGACCAGACTGGCCAGGCCGAACATGCCGCCCAGGAAAGCCCCCTTTCTGGGGCCCAGAAGGAGGGCGCCGATGATCACCGGTATATGGAGGATGGTGGCCTTGATGACGGGCAGATCGATGAGGCCGATGGGGGTGAAGGCCAGGAGAAAGAGGATGGCGGTGAACATGGACAGGGTGGCCAGGTCCCGGATCTGATGGGACTGCCTGGGGCGGGTCTGGGTGCGTTTCATACAGATACCTCCTGCTGCCGTTCCCGTCCTGCGGGATACAGCGCAAAATAAAAGTGGGCTTCGGGGCGCTGGGACACCTGCCGTCTCCGGGGAGTACAGCGGCATGCCGCCCGGTTAGCCGGGGCTTATTATACCGGGCCGGAGGCCGGAGCGCAAGGGGCAGTTTTCCTGCCCGCTGCGGGTGGAAATGGGGGCGCCGGTCTGTTATAATGCTTCCGCGTCCACCGGAGGGCCGGAGGGCGCAAAAGACATAAAGGAGAGACAATATGCTGAGAGGAAAGACCGTGCTGCTGGCCGTCACCGGCGGCATCGCCTGCTATAAGTCGGCCTCCCTGGCCTCCGCCCTGGTGAAGCAGGGGGCGGACGTCCAGGTGCTGATGACCAGAAACGCCGCCGAGCTCATCGGTCCCCGCACCTTTGAGGCCCTGACGGGCAACCGGGTGGCCATGGACACCTTTGACCGCAACTATCCCTTTCAGGTGGAGCACATCGCCCTGGCGGACCGGGCCGACCTGGTGCTGGTGGCGCCGGCCACGGCCAACGTGCTGGCCAAGCTGGCCAACGGTCTGGCCGACGACATGCTCACCACCACCATCCTGGCCTGTGACTGCCCCAAGCTGGCCGCGCCGGCCATGAACACCAAGATGTATGAGAACCCGGTGACTCAGGACAATCTGGACCGGCTGCGGCGCTATGGCTGGGGGATCGTGGAGCCCGCCACGGGCCGGCTGGCCTGCGGCGCCGTGGGCAGGGGCAAGATGCCGGAGCCGGAGGAGCTGCTGGAGCGGGTGGAGCTGGCCGTCGGCCATGAGAAGGATATGGCCGGCCTGCGGGTGCTGGTCACCGCCGGCCCCACCCAGGAGGCCCTGGACCCGGTGCGCTTCCTCACCAACCACTCCACGGGGAAGATGGGCTACGCCATCGCCGCCGCGGCGGCGGCCAGAGGAGCCGCCGTCACCCTGGTGTCCGGCCCCACCCATCTGCGGCCGCCTCTGGGGGTGGAGACGGTGGACGTCCGGTCCGCCCGGGACATGTTCGAGGCGGTGGTCTGCCGGGCGGAGGAGCAGGACATCATCGTAAAGGCGGCGGCGGTGGCCGACTACCGCCCGGCCAGCCGGTCGGAGGAGAAGCTGAAAAAGACCGGCGGCGATCTGACCCTGCCCCTGGTGCGGACGGAGGACATCCTGGCCTGGCTGGGGGAGCACCGGAGGCCGGGGCAGTTTCTGTGCGGCTTTTCTATGGAGACCCAGAACATGGCGGAGAACGCCAGGGGAAAGCTGGAGCGGAAGCATCTGGACCACATCGCGGCCAACGACCTGCGGGAGCCGGGGGCGGGCTTCGGGACGGAGACCAACCGCCTCACCCTCATCGACGCCCATGGAGCCCAGGAGCTGCCGCTGATGGACAAGAGGGAGGCCGCCCACGCCCTGCTGGACCAGATCCTGGTCCGCCGTGGATGAGAAAAGAGCCCAAATGAGCAGGAGCTATTGAGAAAACAGCCGCCTTATGGTATAATATATCACGCTTTTTTGAGCGGAAGAGTCCTTCCGCCATGACGAGGACGATCATCCAGGATGAGGAGATGCAAGGATAGATGAAATTAGGTATTGTCGGCCTGCCCAACGTGGGCAAGTCCACCCTGTTCAACGCCATCACCAACGCCGGCGCCGAGAGCGCCAATTACCCCTTCTGCACCATCGACCCCAATGTGGGTATGGTGGCTGTGCCGGACAGCCGTTTGGACTGGCTCTCCGAGCTTTACCACCCCAAGAAGACCACCCCCGCCGTCATCGAGTTCGTGGACATCGCCGGACTGGTGAAGGGCGCCTCCAAGGGCGAGGGTCTGGGCAACAAGTTTTTATCCAACATCCGGGCCACCGACGCCATCGTCCACGTGGTCCGCTGCTTTGACGACCCCAACGTCATCCACGTGGAGGGCTCCACCGACCCCCTCCGTGACATCGAGATCATCGACATCGAGCTCATCATGGCCGACATGGAGATGATCCAGCGGCGCATGGACAAGTGCGCCAAGATGGGCAAGACCGGCGACAAGAAGGCCGCCCACGAGGCCCAGGTGCTCCAGGGCCTGATGGACTGGCTCAACGAGGGCAAGTCGGCCCGCTCCTACCAGTGCGACGAGGACGACGCCGCCCTCATCGCCCAGTCGGAGCTCCTCTCCCTGAAGCCGGTGATCTACGCCGCCAACCTGGATGAGGCCGGCTTCTCCGACTACCAGAACAACGAGTACTACCAGCGGGTGGCCAAGGTGGCCGCCGACGAGGGCGCCCAGGTGATCCCCGTCTGCGCCCAGCTGGAGGCCGAGATCGCCCAGCTGGAGCCGGATGAGAAGGCCATGTTCCTGGAGGACCTGGGCATCGCCGAGTCCGGCCTGGACCGGCTCATCAAGGCCAGCTACGCCCTGC
>CAUBHZ010000184.1 GCA_958435885.1 uncultured Intestinimonas sp.
ATAAAACTTTTTGAGAAAGCTCTTCCGGTGGATGGGACAGGGTCCGTACTGCCGCAGGAGTTCATAGTGGCGCTTGGTGGGATAGCCCTTATGGCGTTCGAACTCGTACTCCGGGTACGCCTTGGCCATCTCCTCCATATAACGGTCCCGGCTCACCTTGGCCAGGATGGAGGCGGCCGCAATGTTGGCGCTGAGGCTGTCACCCTTAACAACGGTACGGTGTGAACAGGAGATTCCCTTGTCACGGTTTCCATCAACGAGGGCAAAATCCGCCGCCGGGTCCAGGGCCCGGATGGCCCGGTCCATGGCCAGCAGGCGGGCGGAGAGGATGTTGATCTCGTCGATGGTGGCAGCATCCACAGAGGTCACCGCCCAAGCCACCGCCCTCTCCCGGATCTCGTCAAAGAGCCGGTCCCGCTGCTTGGGGGTCAGCTTTTTGGAATCGTTGAGGCCTTCCGGGACCCAGCCCCAGGGCAGGATCACCGCCGCGGCATACACGTCCCCCGCCAGAGGACCGGCTCCCGCCTCGTCGGCGCCGCACACCATCAGGGCACCCTCCTGCCGGCACTGGTTCTCGATGGCCCAGAGATCAGTCCGTTCCATCCGCTCCCACTCCTTCCGGCGCTTCAAGTGTAAAGCGTCCTAGCTTTCCACCGCGGAACTCATCCAGCAGGACCCTTGCCATGCGGTTGAGGTCCACCTCGCCGCCGGAGATGAGGAAGCCACGCTTCCGTCCGGCCGCCTCCAGCAGCTCCCAGCCGGGGGTACCCGGCTCCGGCGTCAGCTTGTAGCGATCGGCCAGGGCCTGGGGGTACCGGGCGGCCAGTTCCTCCATGAGGGTGCAGCCCAGTTCCTCCACGTCCATGATGTCGTCCTTGATGGCGCCGGTGTAGGCCAGACGGCGGCCCACCTCCTGGTCCTCGAACTTGGGCCAGAGGATGCCGGGGGTATCCAGCAGGTCCAGGCCGGCATCCACCGCTACCCACTGCTTGCCCCGGGTGACGCCGGGCCGGTCCTGGGCCTTGGCCGACTTGCGTTTGGCCACCTTATTGATGAAGGTGGACTTGCCCACGTTGGGCACTCCCACCACCATCACCCGGACGGGACGGCCCACCTGGCCCTTCTCCCGCCACCGGGCGATCTGCTCCTTCAGGGCCTCTTTGGCCACGTTGGAGAACTGGTCCACACCCTTTCCCGTCTTGCTGTCGGTCTCCAGCACGGCACAGCCCCGGTCACGGAACCATTTGCCCCAGGCCTTGTTCAGCGCCGGGTCGGCCTGATCCGCCCGGTTGAGGACGATGAGCCGGGGCTTGCTCCCCACCAGCTCGTCGATATCCGGGTTCCGGCTGGACCGGGGAATGCGGGCGTCAATGACCTCCGCCACCAGGTCCACCAGCTTCAGATCCGCCTCGATCATCCGGCGGGTCTTGGTCATGTGGCCGGGATACCATTGGATGTTCAAGCCCTTCCGCTCCCTTCCTCCGTGGTCTTGCGCTTTCGCGCCATATTGGAGTTTATTATACAACACTTTAGGGCGAAATGAAAAGAGTCCTGTGCCCTTTTTGAAAAAGAATACAAAAAAGGAGCGGCGAACCGCTCCTTTTCCGTAAGGATTTTCTTACAGCTTCTCCTTGATCTTGGCACTCTTGCCCACGCGGTCACGCAGGTAGTAGAGCTTGGCCCGGCGCACCTTACCGGTACGGACGGTCTCGATCTTCTCAATGACGGGAGAGTGGAGGGGGAAGACCTTCTCCACGCCGACGCCGTAGGAGACACGGCGAACGGTAAAGGTCTCGGCGATGCCGCCGTGCTTCTTGGCGATCACAGTGCCCTCGAAGACCTGGATACGCTCACGGTTGCCTTCCTTGACCTTGATGTGCACCCGGACGGTGTCGCCCACTTCCACCTTGGGGGGCTCGGCCTTCAGGTACTTCTCATTGAAATTCTGCATGAGATCCATTTTTACTTCCTCCTGTTTATAGGCGTTCGTACCGGCTTTTATGCCGCTCCTCCCTTTTAGGAGCGCACCGCAGAGGACCACCCTTTATCAAAGCCAAAATATGATACCATGGAAAGCAAGAAAATGCAAGTCTATTTTTCCATTTTTCTTTCCCTGAACTGGCAGAGCAGCAGCCAGCAGCCCATGATGGCCAGCGTAGCGCCTCCGCCCCGTACCAGGAGGCTGATCCCCCCCGCCAGCAGCCCGGCACCCAGGGCCAGGGAGCAGAGCCGCACCCCTGCCGCCGCAGTGTCGTGGGGCAGGAACCCCGTCAGGATGAGCAGCAGGGCGCGGCCTCCGTCCAACGGCCACACCGGCAGCAGATTGAACCAGCCCAGGCACAGGCTCAGGCCCGCCAGGAGCCAGCTCTCCTCCCTGCCGTTCCCCAGCCGCAGCGCCGCCAGAGCCAGCAGCAGGCTGGCACACGGGCCGGCCAGAATAGAGAGCAGCTCCCCGGCATAGGTCAGCGGATGCCGCCGGTCCAGGACCATTTCGCCTCCGGAGGCTGTCAGGTATAGTCCCTTGACAGCTCCTCCCTGGAGCCACACAGCGGCGTAATGCCCCAGCTCGTGAACGGCGGCGGCCAGAGCGGCCCAGGGCAGCACCCCTTCCCCGTCCAGCAGAGCCAGGGCGGCGGCCAGCAGGAGAAAACCGGGACTGACTCTGACCCCCTTTACCACCTCCACGGCCTACTCCGTCTCAATGTAGTCCGACGGGTCCACCAACTCCCCGTTCACCTTCACTTCAAAGTGGAGATGAGCGCCGGTAACCTCGCCGGTGTCCCCTACCTCAGCCACCTTCTCCCCCGCCGCCACCTGCTGTCCCGGCTGGACGCACAGGCGGCTGCAATGGGCATAGAAGCTGGTGACACCATTGGCATGTTGGATCTGAAGGTACAGCCCGTAGGCCGGACTCTCGCCGATGTAGTCTACCACCCCAGCGGCAAAGGCCTTGATGTCCGTCCCGTAGTTGGCGGCCAGATCCAGCCCGTTGTGGAATTTCTCACCCCCCTCGATGGGGTGCTCCCGGAGCCCAAAACCAGAGGAGACCGGCGCCATCACCGGCGCAACGGTCTCCCCCACTCCCAACGGATCATCTGTCTGCTCCTCCGCCCCCTCCGCGGCGGGTGTTTCTTCGGTTTGGACAGGCTGCTCAGTCTCCTCCAAAGGCGGCGGCGTTTCCGTTGCCGCCGGCCAACGCAGGGTGCCGGCACACTCGGCCAGCCGCTCCGCCTCACGGACATAAAGCGGGTTGTCCCGTCTGGTGAAGGTGTAGGGACTCCACCCCTCCTCCATACCCAGCACCGACTTCCACACCTGGGCCACCATCTCGCTGCCGCTTTCCCCCCGGTCCACGGCGCGGCCCAGGTCGGCAAACACGGCCTTGAAGTCGGTATCGGCCCGGATAATCTGGAGGAGCTCCCCCCGCACCTCCTCCATACCGCCGGGAACAGCGTCCCGGCCCAGGAAGACCGCCAGAAAGAGCACCGCACATACGCACAGCTGAAACAGCCGCCGCTTTTCCCGGGGCGCCAGGGCCACGCTCCGCCTGTCCCGCCGTCCGCCGCCTGTGCTCCGCCGCCGGCCCGCCGTCCGCCGGGCCGTGGCCTCCCAACGCCGTGCGCTCTCCATGCCTGACGCCCTCCCATCCTCACGGTTTCACCCCATCCTATTCGGACGGGCCATGAGATATGACGGGCGCCGCTTCCTCAGCCCTTCTTTTTCTCCCTTGCCTTGTCCATGGCATGGCGCACCGGCGCCGAGCGCTCCCGGCGGTTGTTTCTGGCCAGCACGGCGGCGATCTGCCCGCTCACCTGCTCCACCTCCTGCCGGAACACCGTGGCCGACAGCCGCAGGGCGCCGTGGCCCAGGATGATGAGCTGTTCCGCACCGTCCGAGGTGGCCACCCGCACCTGGTGACGCTTGCCCAGCTCAAAGGTGGTCTTTTCGATGTAGGCGTCCGCCGTCTCGGCCTCCTTGGTGTATACCACATAAATGTTGTGATAGCGGGTGACCTCTCCCAGATTTCCCGGCACCTTGTAGGCGTCAAAGACCAGGATGACCTCGCACTTGCGGAAGCCCTGGTAGTTGCTCAAAAGGTCCATGAGCATCTTCCGGGCGGCATCCAGGTTGTCCTGGGCCACCGCCTTCAGTTCCTCCCAGGCAAAAATGATGTTGTAGCCGTCCACCAGCAGGTATTCCGGACCCCGGTTCTGCTCCATGAGTCGGTATTTCTCCCCGTCCAGGCTGGTCCGAGCCGGCTTGGGCGCAGGCCGGAAGGCCTCCCGCTCCACCTTGCCGTAGGTCCGCTCATAGATGGCCTGGAGCTCCTTGTCCTCCTCCAGCGAGCCCGCCCAGCTCCGGCGCGCTCCGCCGCCGGGCGTAGGGTCCGGCGCTTCCTCCTCCGCCGGCGCAAGATCGATGCCGCTGCTCACATGGGCCATCTCAGGCACCTTGTCCCACTTCACCACATATCCAGCGCCATGAGCGCAGAACACCGAGTCGGCGGGATTCTCCAGGTCCCGGTCCGGGTCGTAGCCCAGGGCCTCCACCACGCTGCCCTGATCCTGGCAGGGCTCATAGCCCCGGAAAACACAGTTCAGCCGGCCCTGACCCCTGGTATAGGCCGTCACCTCCCGGGCATAGTCCCCCAGCTCGGCCACCGGTGCAGCTCCGGCGAGCACCGTCTCGGTCCCCAGGGTCTCGGGCGGGTCCACCCGTCCCCCCATGCGCTGGAGGTCAGACATGGCCCGACCCACATATGCCCCGGGAAGTTCAAGGCGGAAGTCATACCAGGGCTCCAGGAGCACGCTCCGGGCCTCCATGAGGCCCTGGCGCACCGCCCGGTAGGTGG
>CAUBHZ010000185.1 GCA_958435885.1 uncultured Intestinimonas sp.
CTCTACGGGGGCGTAAAGACGGGCCGCCGGATTCCTATTTGGGACCACTCAACCCGCTCGGGAGCCCCTTTTTCTTTGGATTCCAAAAACCGTTCTTTTTCCAGCAGGGAAAAAGAAACGGGTTTTGACCCGTCTCTCCCGTCCTTATACGTCACAGAAAGACAAAGAAACGAGATGTAAACCACACCGTAAGGCTCCCCCTCATCCGGCCCTTCGGGCCACCTTCCCCCAGGGGAAGGCTCATGGGTGGATGCCATCCGCCCCTACCCACCCTTGCGACGTGATACCGTGGGCGCGTCTGGGAAGCCGCGCCCTACAAAGAGCGCGGTGCCGCACCTCATATTCCAGCCAAGAAAATTTTCCCCACCCTGTTGACATTTCCACGGGAGCGCATATAATAACATATGAACAATAACTCATATGTTTCAGAAAAGGAGTGGAGAAGATGGAGGAGAAAGAGGAACTGGAGCAGTGTGAGACCCTTCAGGTCCACCGGGACATCGTGGAGAAGGTGGACGCCGAGATGCCCGACGAGGAGATCCTCTACGACCTGGCGGAGCTCTTCAAGCTCTTCGGGGACTCCACCCGCATCAAGATTTTGTATGTGCTTTTCGCGTCCGAGATGTGCGTGTGCGACATCGCCCAGCTGCTGGGTATGAGCCAGTCGGCCATCTCCCACCAGCTCCGGGCCCTGAAGCAGGCCAAGCTGGTGCGCTACCGCCGGGAGGGCAAGCAGGTCTTTTACTCCCTGGCCGACGGCCACGTCCGCACCATCCTGGGCCAGGGCATGGAACACGTTGCAGAGTGACGAAACAATCAAATTTAGGTTAGGAGGACACCACCATGAAGAAGAAGTTCAAGCTGCAGGACCTGGACTGTGCCAACTGCGCCGCCAAGATGGAGGACGCCATCAGGAAGCTGGACGGCGTCAACGACGCGTCGGTGAGCTTTCTCACTCAGAAGCTGACCCTGGATGCCGACGACGAGCGGTTCGAGGAGATCCTGGACCAGGCGGTCAAGGTGTGCAGAAGGGTGGAGCCCGACTGCAAGATCCTGCGCTGAGGGGCGGAAAACAGCCCCCAGTAACGGTTTCGGAGGTGCATGGTGATGACCAATAAACAGAAAAAGACCCTGTGGCGGATCATCGCGGCGGCGCTGCTGCTGGTGTGGGCCATGTTCGGCCCCACCCTGTGGCTGCCGGCGGGCCTGCCCTTTGTGTCGGTGGGCCGGACGGCCGCCGACGGCACGGCGGCCTTTGCCCTGGCCGCCTGGGTCCGGTTCCTCATCCCCTACCTGGTCATCGGTTGGGATGTGCTGTGGCGGGCGGTGCGGAACATCGCCCACGGCCAGATCTTTGACGAGAACTTCCTCATGGCCATCGCCACCGTGGGCGCCCTCTTCATCGGCGAGTATGCCGAGGCCGTCTTCGTTATGCTCTTCTACCAGGTGGGCGAGCTCTTCCAGAGCTACGCCGTGGGCAAGTCCCGGCAGTCCATCGCCGAGCTCATGGAGATCCGCCCCGACTACGCCAACGTAGAGCGGGACGGCGCGGTGGAGCAGGTGGACCCCGACGAGGTGGAGGTGGGGGAGACCATCCTCATCAAGGCCGGGGAGCGGGTGCCCCTGGACGGCGTGGTGCTGGAGGGCCGGTCCGACCTGGACACCGCCGCCCTCACCGGCGAGTCCCTCCCCCGGGAGGTCCAGAGCGGGGACGATGTCATTTCCGGCTGCGTCAACCTCACCGGCCTCTTGAAGGTCCGGGTCACCAGGGCCTTTGAGGAGTCCACCGTCTCCAAGATCCTGGACCTGGTGGAGAACGCCGGCAGCAAGAAGGCCAAGGCCGAGAACTTCATCACCAGGTTCGCCCGGTACTATACCCCCGCCGTGGTCTTTGCCGCCGTGGCCCTGGCGGTGCTGCCGCCGCTGATCGGCGCCATGACCTGGAGCGAGAGCCTCCACCGGGCCCTCATCTTCCTGGTCATCTCCTGCCCCTGCGCCCTGGTGATCTCGGTGCCCCTGAGCTTCTTCGGCGGCATCGGCGGCGCCTCCCGGGCCGGCGTGCTGGTGAAGGGCGGCGCCTACCTGGAGGTCCTCTCCAGGACCCAGATCGTGGTCTTCGACAAGACGGGTACCCTCACCAAGGGGGTCTTCAACGTCACCGCCATCCACCCCGAGACCTGCGGCGAGGACCGGCTGCTGGAGCTGGCCGCCCTGGCCGAGAGCTGGTCGGAGCACCCCATCGCCCGCTCCCTCCGGGAGGCCTACGGCAAGGACATCGACGCCAGCCGGGTGTCCGATGTGGAGGAGCGCTCCGGACGGGGCGTCCGGGCCGTGGTGGACGGCACCGAGATTTTTGTGGGCAACGACAAGCTCATGGACGACATCGGTGTGTCCTGGCACCCCTGCCATCGGGTGGGCACCACCGTCCACGTGGCCTCGGAGGGGGAGTACCTGGGCCACATCGTCATCTCCGACGAGGTGAAGGAGGACGCCGCCCAGGCGGTGGCCGACCTGAAGGCCCTGGGCGTGGCCAGGACGGTGATGCTCACCGGCGACGCCAAGGCGGTGGGCGAGGCCGTGGCCGCCCAGCTGGGCCTGGACGAGGTCCACACCCAGCTCCTGCCCGCCGACAAGGTGGAGCGGGTGGAGGCCCTGCTGGAGCAGAAGACGGGGAAGGGCTGCCTGGCCTTCGTGGGAGACGGCATCAATGACGCCCCCGTCCTCTCCCGGGCCGACATCGGCATCGCCATGGGCGGCCTGGGCTCCGACGCCGCCATTGAGGCCGCCGACGTGGTCCTCATGGACGACAAGCCCTCCAAGATCGCCGTGGCCATCCGCATCGCCAAAAAGACCCTGGTCATCGTCCGGCAGAACATCGTCTTTGCCCTGGGGGTGAAGGCCCTGGTGCTGGTGCTGGGCGCCCTGGGTGAGGCCAACATGTGGGAGGCCGTCTTCGCCGACGTGGGGGTGTCCGTCATCGCCATCCTCAACGCCATGCGGGCCATGAAGGGCACGGGAAAGGGCTGAGCCCGTCATTTCCATACAAAGACCGCCGGTTTTTGGGACCGGCGGTCTTTTTTCACCCTTTTTTCGACCATCCCCCTTCCTTGACAGGGGGGGTGGAAATAGGATAAACTTACACTGAGATATTATCGTTTGAATGTGAGGGACACCCATGCCAAAGAGCAGCGCGAAAAGCTACGGCAACGACTCCATCTCCTCCCTGAAGGGAGCCGACCGGGTCCGCAAGCGGCCCGGCGTCATTTTCGGCTCCGACGGGCTGGAGGGCTGCGAGCACGCCGTGTTCGAGATCCTGTCCAACGCCATCGACGAGGCCAGGGAGGGCCACGGCGACCTCATCACCGTGACCCGGTACGCCGACCAGTCCATCGAGGTGGAGGACTTCGGCCGGGGCTGCCCGGTGGACTGGAACGAGAAGGAGGGCAAGTTCAACTGGGAGCTGGTCTTCTGCGAGCTCTACGCCGGCGGCAAGTACAACAACCTGGAGGGGGACAACTACGAGTACTCCTTAGGCCTCAACGGCCTGGGCACCTGCGCCACCCAGTACGCCAGCGAGTTCTTCGACGCCGTCATCCACCGGGACGGCCAGGAGTATACCCTCCACTTTGAAAAGGGCGAGAACATCGGCGGCCTCCACAAGGCGCCCTATACCGGCAAAAAGACCGGCTCCAAGTTCCGCTGGAAGCCCGACCTGGAGGTCTTCACCGACATCAACATCCCGGTGGAATATTTTCTGGATGTCCTCAAGCGCCAGGCGGTGGTCAACGCCGGGGTCACCTTCCGGTTCCGCAACCAGGTGGGGGGCAAGTTCGAGACCACCGACTTCAAGTACGAGCACGGCATCGAGGACTATGTCCGGGAGCTGGCCGGGGAGGACAGCCTTACCCAGCCGGTGTTCTGGCAGACCGAGCGGAAGGGCCGGGACCGGGCGGACAAGCCTGATTACAAGGTGAAGCTCTCCGTGTCCTTCTGCTTCTCCAACCGGGTGCAGGTCATCGAGCACTACCACAACTCCTCCTGGCTGGAGCATGGCGGCTCCCCGGAGAAGGCGGTGCGGAGCGCCTTCGTCTCCGCCATCGACGGCTACCTGAAGGCCCAGGGCAAGTACCAGAAGAGTGAGAGCAAGCTCACCTGGAACGACGTCCAGGACTGCCTGGTCTTCGTCTCCAACAACTTCTCCACCCAGACCTCCTATGAGAACCAGACCAAGAAGGCCATCAACAACAAGTTCGTCCAGGAGGCCATGACGGATTTCCTCAAAAGCCAGCTGGAGGTCTACTTCATCGAAAACCCCTTCGACGCTCAGAAGATCGCCGAGCAGGTTCTCATCAACAAGCGCTCCCGGGAGAGCGCCGAAAAGGCCCGGCTGAACATCAAGAAAAAGCTCTCGGGCAGCGTGGACATCTCCAACCGGGTGCAGAAGTTCGTGGACTGCCGGACCAAGGACACCGAGCGGCGGGAGCTCTACATTGTGGAGGGCGACTCCGCCATGGGCGCCGTCAAGCTCAGCCGGGACGCCGAGTTCCAGGGCATCATGCCGGTGCGGGGCAAGATTCTGAACTGCCTCAAGGCCGACTACGCCAAGATCTTCAAAAGCGAGATCATCACCGATCTCTTGAAGGTGCTGGGCTGCGGGGTGGAGGTCAAGGACAAGCACGCCAAGGACATGGCGGAGTTTGACCTTATGAACCTCCGGTGGAACAAGATCGTCATCTGCACCGATGCCGACGTGGACGGCTACCAGATCCGCACCCTGATCCTCACCATGCTCTACCGCCTCACCCCCACCCTCATCCAGCGGGGCTACGTCTACA
>CAUBHZ010000186.1 GCA_958435885.1 uncultured Intestinimonas sp.
CTCTATATCGAAAAAGGGCAGATCTACGGCCTGGTGGGCCGCAACGGCGCGGGCAAGACCACGATCATTCGGATGGTGACCGCCCAGACCGTGCCCACCTCCGGGGAGATCGAGCTCTTCGGCGAGACCACGGAGCGGGGTCTTGCCGCCGCCCGGGCCCGGCTGGGAGCCATGGTGGAGATCCCCAGCTTCTACCCCTACCTCACCGCCGCCGAGAATCTGGAGTACTACCGCCGGCAGCGGGGCATCCCCGGCCGGGACTGCGTATCTCAGGTGCTGGCCCAGGTGGGGCTGGAGGGAGCGGGAAAGAAGAAGTTCAAACAGTTCTCCCTGGGCATGAAGCAGCGGCTGGGGCTGGCCCTGGCCCTCATGGACAATCCGGACCTGCTGCTGCTGGACGAGCCCATCAACGGTCTGGACCCGGAGGGCATCGTGGAGTTCCGTAACCTGCTGCTGGAGCTCAACCGCCAGCGGGAGACCACCATCCTCATCTCCAGCCACATTCTCTCGGAGCTCTCCAACGTGGCCACCCACTACGGCTTTCTGGACCAGGGACACATGCTGGAGCAGATCTCCGCCCAGAAGCTGCGGGAGAAGTGCCGGGCCTGCCTCCAGCTCACGGTGGACGACGCCTCCCGGGCCGCCCTGACCCTGGAGCAGCGGCTGGACACCCGGGAGTACGAGGTGCTCCCCGGCAATGTGCTGCGGCTCTATGCCTTCCTGGACCGGCCCCAGGTGGTCACCGCCACGCTCATAGAGGCGGGCGTGGCCCTCATGGGGGCAGAGAGCAAGAATGCCGACCTGGAGGACTACTTCCTGGGCCTGATCGGAGGTGTCCGCCATGCTTGACTACCTCCGCGCCGAGTGCTATAAGATGCTCCGCCGGTCCTACCTCTGGATCGCCCTCCTCATCGTGGGCGGGCTGGAGCTGGTGCTGGTCCTGCTGTGGGCCTGGCTCAACGGGGATATGGTCAACATGACGGCCTCCACGGCCTTCACCATGGTGCTCTATCTCCTCTCCATGGGCTACTACGCCACTGCCATCACCAGCGATATCGTCTACTCCGACCAGTATAAGTTCAACACCCTGAAAAATGAGGTGGCCTACGGCATCCCGCGGGTGCGCATCTACCTGGGCAAGCTCTTTGCCTCCTGCCTGCTGTCCGTGGGCGCCTGCATCGTGCTGCTGGGCTGGTACGCCCTCCTGTGCGCCATCATGCTGCCCGGGGACGGCGCCGTCCTGGAGGCGGTCAAAGTGCTGGGCTTCGCCCTGCTGTGTGCCTTCCCGGTGTGGCTGGGGTCCCAGGCTCTCTATATCCTGTGCTACTTTACCATCCGGGGCAGCACCGCCGCCGTCATTCTGGGGGTGTGCATCATCGCCATCCTGGGCCAGATGCTCACCTTCCTCTCCCTCATCGTGAGCCTGCCCGCACCGGCCCTGGCGGACGCCCTGCTGGCGGTCCGGGGGCTGCTCCTCACCACGCCGCTGGAGAACATCACCGAGGCCATCTGGGACTGGTCCCGGGTGGGCTGGGCCTGGGCGGTGGGCGCGGGCTGGTGCGTGGGCGCCACTGTCCTGGGCCTGTGGTGCTTCCAACGGCGGGAGATCAGCTGAAAGGGGAGTGGAGCCATGCTCAACTATCTCAGTGCCGAGCTGTGGCGGATGACCCGGCGGCGGACGGTCTGCATCGGTTGGGGGATCTACCTGCTGCTGGTCGTTCTGGTGAGCCTCACCATCCGGGGCAATACGCCCTGGGAGTGCTTCATCGTCTTCCAGAACTTCATGGTGGTGGGGCTTTATGTTGCCTTTCCCCTGGCCGGTTGGGCCGGAGGCGGCATTGAACGGGCGGGCGGGCTGGTCAATGAGGTGGCCGTCGGCCTGCCCCGGACCAGGATCTACCTGGGCAAGCTCTCCGCCGCCCTGCTCCTGGGAATGCTCCTGTTTCTGCTCACCACGGCGGCCTTTTTCCTGGGGGCGCTGACGCCGGAGGCCATGCTGGCGACAGCCGGAGAGGACCGGCAGCTAGTGGGCGCCGGGCTTCTGCTGGCCATGTGCAATTCCCTGCCCCGGTATGTGGGGGCGGTGTCTCTGGCCTATTTTCTGGCCTTCAGTCTCCGCCCTTCGGGGGTGGGCACGGTGCTCTACTACCTCTATATCACTGTGGGCGAGCTGACCCTGGCCGCTGTCCGTGTGATGGGCATGGGGACGGTGGGAAAGGTGATCAACCACCTGGCTGAGACGGTGCGGCCCTTCCTGCTCAGCAATACCTACTTCAGCTACGGCATCGTAAGCGCCTCCTCCGCTCTGGAGGACGGCTCCTGGCCACTGGGCAACAGCTGGCTGACGGGAGCGCTGTGGCTGGGCCTCACCACGGGGCTTGGGCTGCTCCTGTTCCGGCGGAGAGAGATCCGATAGAAAGGGGAGAGATGAGCATGCTCATCCTGGCGGCCGTGCTGATCCTGCTCTGTCTGGTACTGGGCCTGCGGCTCTACGCGCTGGATCGGGACATCCGCACCTGCGCCCGGCAGCTCCGTTCCGGTCGGACCAGGGTGTCCATGGCGGCGCCCAACGCCGCGGCGGAGGAGCTGCTCACGGCCATCAATGCCCTCCTGGCCCTGCGGGAGCGGGAAGAGGGGGACTACCGCCGGCAGGAGCAGGCCATCCGGCAGCAGATCGCCAACATCTCCCATGACCTGCGCACCCCGCTCACCTCCATTCTGGGCTATCTCCAGCTGCTGGAGGGGGAGGGGCTGTCGCCGGAAGAGCGGCGGGAGTACCTGAGCATCGTCCAGGGCCGGGCCAAGGCCCTTCAGAGCATGATCGTCAGCTTCTATGACCTCTCCCGGCTGGAGGGAGGCGAGTACCCCCTCGCCCGGGAGCGGGTGGACCTCTACCACGTGCTCAGTGAGCTGGTGGCCGAGTTCTACAACGACTTTGAGCGCTCCGGTTTCGACATGACGGTGGAGCTGCGGGAGGGGCTGCCGGCGGTGACCGCCGACCCGGCGGGAGTGCTGCGGGTGTTCACCAACCTCATCCGCAACGCCCTGGAGCACGGCCGGGAGCGCATGTCCATCCTCCTCTATCAGGAGGGCGGCGAAGTGGTGTCCGTCTTCGCCAACGACGCGCCCGGTCTGACCCCGGAGGACGTGACACACGTCTTCGACCGGTTCTTCACTGCCGACAAGATGCGCACCGGCCAGTCCACCGGACTGGGCCTGGCCATTGTGAAGGCCCTGGTGGAGCGGATGGGCCACACCGTCACCGCCGAACTGGAGGGGGATCTCTTCCGCGTGGTGGTGCGCTGGCATGTGGTCAAGTAGGGAAAAAACCGCCGCTTTTCCGAAAAAATCGGGAAAAGCGGCGGTTTTGATTTGCATTCAGATGGTCCATTCGCTGTGGATCACGCCCACCAGCCGGTAGGAGCCGTTGCCGTCCGTGTCGCGGAAGACCAGCTTGAGGGCACACCAGTCCAGGCCGCCCACCTCCGGGTCCTGACCCGGGAAGTAGTACTCCAGAAAACGGTCCCCCGGATAGGCATCCTGCACGTTCTCCAGGGAGTTGCCGGAGGAGAGGACCGAGTCCACCCCGATAACGGGCGCCTGGGTGTAGTCGATGTTGAAGACATAGGCGTCCAGGTACTCCGGCAGGGTCATGGTGATGGGGTCGCCCTTGCCCTGGGTGTAGCCCCAGACGTAGCGGGTGCCGCTGACTCCCGCCTGGGAGAGCTGGTCGGGGGAGAAGGTGAGGTCGCTGTGGAGGTCCACGGTGGAGTAGGGGGTGAAGGTGACGCCCCGCTCCGAATCCACCAGAGCGGCCAGGGTCTGGATGTCATCCTTCTTGAGGGCAGCCAGGACCGCGTTCCCGGCCTCCAGCAGGGGGGCATTGCTGTCGGGATCGCCGGCGGCGGCCGCCTGGGGACTGAGGAGGGCGGCGTTTGGAGCGGTGGTGGCGGCGGCGTTGGGGGCAAGAAGTCCGTGTCCGCCGAGCTGACTGAAGTTGAGGAGCAGACCGGCGGCGGTGCCCAGCAGGAGGGCCAGCACGCACAGGAGAGCGCTTCGTTTCATAAATGCCTTCTTTCCACCGGCGGAGGGGGCGCCGCCGGGCATTTTGAGGGGGGAGGCCCTTTCCGCGAGCGGCGGCAGGCCTCGGCCCCAAACTGGTATACTACATTGTAGCGAAACGACGGAAAAATTGCAATTACAAAAGGTTACAACCGGCTGGGAGAAGGCGGATTTCTTGCAAAAACGGGTGAAAGGTGGTAAAATCAAACTACCCTAATGTTACAGGAGGCGAGCAGATGCAGCAGCATGAGCTTCAGTTCCATATTCAGTGTAAAGAGGGCGACGTAGGTCGTTATTGCATCCTGCCGGGTGACCCCGGCCGGTGCGAGAAGATCGCCGCCTATTTTGACAATCCCGTCAAGGTCCAGTCCAACCGGGAGTATACCGTCTATACCGGCACTCTGCTGGGGGAGAAGGTGTCTGTATGCTCCACCGGCATCGGCGGCCCTTCCGCCGTCATCGCCATGGAGGAGCTCCACGCCATCGGCGCCGATACCTTCATCCGGGTGGGCACCTGCGGCGGCATTGCGCTCCAGGTCCAGAGTGACGACGTGGTCATCGCCACCGGTGCCGTCCGCCATGAGGGAGCCAGCCGGGAGTATGCCCCCATCGAGTTCCCCGCCGTGTCCGACTACCGCATCCAGGAGGCCCTGGTCCAGGCCGCCAAGAGCCTGGGCAAGCCCTGGCACGCCGGCGTGGTGCAGTGCAAGGACTCCTTCTACGGCCAGCACGACCCCGCCCGCATGCCGGTGAGCTATGAGC
>CAUBHZ010000187.1 GCA_958435885.1 uncultured Intestinimonas sp.
AAAGTGAAGAAGTAGGATGTGGAGGAGAAGCGCCATGGAAAGTCCGCTGCTGGACAAGTCCAAGACCTTCGCTTTGGAGATCATAAAGGTGTGCAATCATATCAGGCATACGAAACGGGAATCGGTGCTGACCAATCAACTTCTCCGTTCCGGAACGAGCATCGGGGCCAACATCCGGGAGGCATTTTATGCCCACGGGAAGGCCGACTTTATTGCCAAGCTCCAGATCGCCCTGAAGGAGTGCTCGGAAAGCGAATACTGGCTGGAATTGCTCATCGAGAGCGGCTACTATGGGGATCGGACCATTCTGGACCAGTGTATCGAGGTCAAAAAGCTCCTGGTCGCATCCATCAAGACCGCCAAGAACAGCGCCAAGTAATTGACATCTATCCCGCTTGGATAAGGCAAAAATCGACAAGCCCCTGTCGGTGCTTGTCGATTTTACTTTTTCATTCTTCATAAAAAGGTATGTCTTCCTTTTTGATCCTGGTGTACCGGCCCGTCCGAGAGGACGCGCAGTGAATACGACTTGACAGTGCCTGAAAACCGTGGTTTACTAGCCGTAGAACAGCCCCGTAAGATTCGTGCGTTTCCATAGAGACAAGGAGCTTCTGGTATGAATTGGAGATCCGCCTTCCCCTTTGCCCTTTCCCTGCTGGTGCTGACCCCGCTTTTTTCCGGCTGTAACCAGGCCACAGACAGCGCCGGCTCCGCGGCAGTGACCCCTTCCGAAGCCGCGGTGACGCCTTCCCCCTCCCCTGCCGAACCGGCCGCCTCCGTCCCGGACGAGGCCGCTTTGGCCGCCTACTCCGCCTTCCTGTCGGGCGACCGGACCCTCCTGGAGGATGCGCAGCTGGAGACCTGGTGGATTCCCGCTTTTTCGGCCGACTCCTTCTCATACGAGTACACCTACCTGGATGTGGACGGAGACGGGAGTCCGGAACTGCTCGTGCAAATGGAAAACGACCCCTGCAGCTACAATGGGGTCTTTCACTTTGACGGCGAACGGCTGCAGTGCTGGAACAGCGACGGGATGGAGACGTCCTGCCGGGATTACCCGCTTTTGGACGGGACCATGGTCCGCCAGTATGACACCGGAGAGGGTTGTTCCTACCGGATCTTCCGCTATCGATCCGACGGCGGGCAGGAGGACATCCATGCCCTGTTTGCCCGTGAGGAGCTGCCCTATGAGGACAGCACCCTCCCCTGCCCCTACTATGAAGTGGACGGGGTGGAAGTGGACGAGGCGGAATTTGAGGCGCAGCTGGATGGACTGGTGGAGTCGAACCTGCTGGACCGCCCCCGCTGGGCCGCCGTGGATGCCTCCGCCCTCCCCCCTGCCCCATAATCATCCGGAAAGGAGTCCCATCCATGCCCACCCTTGACCAGATCCGCGCCTGCTTCTCCGGCGACCGCTTTGCCGCCGATACCGTGGGCGTACACATCGACGTGGCCGAGCCCGGCCGCTCCGTCTGCACCCTGCCCATCCGCCCTGCCCTCCTCAACGCCAACTTCGTCCCCATGGGCGGGGCCATCTTCACCCTGGCCGACTTCGCCTTCGCCGTGGCCGCCAACGGCCACAGCACCAGGGTCACCGTCACCCAGCAGGTGGCCGTCACCTTCCTGGCAGCCTCCCGGGGCAAGGTCCTCACCGCCGAGGCCCGCTGCCTGAAGGCCGGCCGCACCACCTGCCTCTACGCCGTGGACGTCACCGACGACCTGGGCGCCCAGGTGGCCCACCTCACCATCAACGGCTTCACCACCGATCCCCCGCCGCTGAAGACCAACTGAATCTCCCACCCTCCGGGGCGTCCGCTTGCGCGGACGCCCTTTTTTGCTGCCTCCGGGAAAAAGGTATGATAAAACATCATACTTCCCAGGCCAGAGATTCCTATTATAATGAAGATAACGAAGGAAAAGCCTTTCCCATTGGACCGAGGACGCGGCGGACCGCCCGCGTGTTGAGACAAGAAGGAGTGACCTGAAGGATGGACAATGAGAAAAAGACCTCCCTGGCCAGCCGCATCCCCCCAAAGGTGTGGCTGCTGATTTCCTTTGCGGCGGCGATCGTGGCATGGTATATCCTGTCGATCCTGCCCGCAACCGACCGCGGCTTCCCCAACGTGGTGGTGACCACCCAAGGCCTGCTCACCATGATCCAGCGCGGCGTGTTCTGGACCGACCTCTCCAGCAGCCTCATCTCCGTCTTCGCCGGCTACGCCCTGGGCTTCGTCATCGCCCTCCCCGTGGCCATCCTCATGGCCTGGTACATGCCGGTGCGCAACATTCTGGAGCCCTGGATCCAGTTCATCCGCAACATCCCCCCGCTGGCCTACGTGCCCCTCATCGTCATCTGCGCCGGCGTGGGCCGTCGGCCCCAGATCATCGTCATCACCATCGCCTGCTTCCTCATCATGTGCGTGACCATCTACCAGGGCGTCATCAACGTGGATGAGACCCTCATCAAGGCCGCCCGGGTGCTGGGCGCCACCGACCGGGACATCTTCATCCGGGTCATCGCCCCCGCCACCCTGCCCTTCATCCTCACCGCCGTGCGGCTGGGTGCTTCGGTGGCCCTCACCACACTGATCGCCGCCGAGTCCACCGGCGCCCAGGCCGGTCTCGGCATGCGGATTCGTTCCCTCAACAACACCTTTGAGTCGGCCCCCATGCTGGCCTACGTCATCATCATCGGCATCATCGGCATCACCATGGAGACCGTCATCAAATACTTGGAAAGGAAGCTGACAGGATGGCAGGAGAAGAGAGAAGTCTGATCTTAAAGATCGATAATGTCCGCAAGGTCTACAACACCCGCAACGGCGAGATGGTGGCCCTCAACGGCGTGGACCTGGACATCTACGAAAACGAGTTCATCTGCGTGGTGGGTCCCTCCGGCTGCGGTAAGTCCACCCTCCTCAACATCATCGCCGGCCTCCACGACGCCACCTCCGGCGCCGTCTACTGCAAGGGCAAGAAGGTCACCGGCACCGGCACCGAGCGGGGCGTGGTCTTTCAGCAGTACGCCCTCTTCCCCTGGCTCACTGTGAAAAAGAACGTCATGTTCGCCCTGGAGATGAAGGGCATCAAGGGCAAGGCGGCCGAGGAGCAGGCCATGAAGTACCTGGAGAAGGTGGATCTGGTCAAGTTCGCCGACCACTTCCCCAAAGAGCTCTCCGGCGGCATGAAGCAGCGGGTGGCCATCGCCCGGGCTTACGCCGCCGACCCTGAGGTGCTCCTCATGGATGAGCCCTTCGGCGCCCTGGACGCCCAGACCCGCACTCAGCTCCAGACCGAGCTGCTGGAGACCTGGGAGAAGGACCGCAAGACCTGCTTCTTCATCACCCACGACGTGGAGGAGGCCATCATCCTGGCCCAGAAGGTCATCATCATGTCGGCCCGGCCGGGGCGGATCAAGTCCATCATCGACATCGACATCCCCTACCCCCGCACCCAGGAGACCAAGATGACCCCCCGCTTCCTGGAGCTCAAGAACGAGATCTGGAGCCAGGTCTATCAGGAGTATCTGGAAGTGCGGAAGTGACAGCGATTGGAGCGGCTTCGCCGTTGCAATAGAAGAACGTGAACCTACATACACCAAATCATAGGAGGAATGAACGTGAAAAAGTTTCTTGCCATGCTCCTGACCGTGGCCATGCTGGGCGGCGTTCTGGCCGGCTGCGGCGGCGGCACCGCCAGCACCCCCGCCCCCGAGACCACCACCCCTACCGCCTCCGGCGCCCCTGAGACCACTCCCGTGGAGACCGTGAAGCTGAACATCGGCTACATGCCCAACTACGGCAGCCTGTGGAGCGTCATCACCGCCCGTGAGATGGGCTACTTCGCCGAGGAGGGCATCGAGGTCACCCTCACCTCCTTCGACTCCGGCCCCAACATCATCGCCGCCATGGAGAGCGGCTCCATCAACTTCGGCTACATCGGCGACGGCGCCCACAAGCTCTGCGTCCAGGGCAACGCCTCCATCATCGCCCTCTCCCACATCTCCAACGGCGACGCCGTCATCGGCGGCCCCAACGTCAAGACCCTGGAGGACCTGAAGGGCAAGACCGTGGCCTACTCCTCCGGCACCTCCAGTGAGACCATCCTCACCAACGCCCTGGGCAGCGTGGGCCTCACCATGGACGACATCACCGCCATGGACATGGACGCCTCCGCCGTGGTGACCGCCATGCTCTCCGGCGGCGTGGACGCCTGCGCCATCTGGTCTCCCCAGACCCTCACCATCCTGGATCAGATGGAGGACGCCACCAAGCTGGCCGACAACATGACCTTCTCCGACACCAGCATCTCCCTGGCCAGCTGGATCACCATGCCCGAGTACCTGGAGACCAACCGTGACGTGGCCGTCCGCTTCGTCCGCGCCCTCTTCAAGGCCATGGACTACGCCGCCCTGGAGGAGAACTACTCCCAGGTGGCCCAGTGGGTAGCCGACGAACTGGCCCTGGACTACGACAGCGTGTACAGCCAGCGGGGCGACGCCCAGTGGCTCACCGGCAAGGAGGTCGTGGACGGCGTGGCCGACGGCACCGTGGAGGGCTACTACCAGCTCCAGCAGGAGATCATGGTGAGCTCCGGCGCCATCACCGCCGAGGAGCAGTGCCCTGTCTCCGACTACGTGGACATGACTCTGATGACCGAGGCTGGCGCTTACTGAGAGACAGCCCCAACATAACCGGACAGACAGCCCGGAGGGGGCGGCGGCTGAAGCGCCGCCGCCCC
>CAUBHZ010000188.1 GCA_958435885.1 uncultured Intestinimonas sp.
CCGCAGATGTTGGAGGCCATGCCCACGGCGATGCCCATGTTGGAGGACACCAGCACGTTGGGGAAGGTGGTGGGCAGGAGGGTGGGCTCCTCCATGGTGCCGTCGTAGTTGGGCACGAAGTCCACGGCGTCCTGGTCGATGTCCCGGAAGAACTCGGCACAGATGGGGTCCAGGCGCACCTCGGTGTAACGGGGGGCGGCCCAGGCCATATCCCGGGAGTACACCTTGCCGAAGTTGCCCTTGGAGTCCACCAGAGGGTGGAGGAGGGCACCGTAGCCCCGGCTGAGGCGGACCATGGTGTCGTAGATGGCGGCGTCGCCGTGGGGGTTCAATTTCATGGTGGCACCCACCACGTTGGCGCTCTTGGTCCGGTTGCCCCCCAACAGCTTCATCTGGTACATGGTGTAGAGGAGCTTGCGGTGGGAGGGCTTGAAGCCGTCGATCTCCGGGATGGCCCGGGAGACGATGACGCTCATGGCGTAGGGCATGTAGTTGAGCTCCAGGGTCTGGGTGATGGGCTGCTCCAGCACCTCGGCGTGAAGGCCCAGGACGTTGGAGTCGTCCACCCGCTTGCCCCCCTCCTGGGGGGCTTTTTTCTTAGCCAATGGTGATCAGTCCTTTATCAGTTTCATGGGGCTCTGGCCCCGTCCAGCTGGTCCAGCAGCTCCTCCACCTGGGTGAAGTAGGCCGCTGCCTGACCGGCCAGCCCTTCCCCCACATACCCGGGCTCATGGAGGGTGTAGGCCCACAGGCCGGCGGACCCCCCGGCCTCATGGGCCAGGGTGAAGGAGAGATAGGGGTCTGCCAGGCACAGCTCATAACAGTTCTGGAAGAGGGCCAGGGTGGAGATGCGGTCCACCATCCGGTAATACCGCTCCTCCTGCTGATAGGCCTCCGGCCCACGGGGCGCATCCGTATCATCGATCAGTACGTGGGCCAGATTCTCAGCATACACGCTGTAATTGCTCTTCAGCTGGGCGGTAGCCAGATTGTAGTCTGCCACCGCTTGGGCCAGCGCTTCGTCCAGGTAGCGCAGGTAGTCCTGGGGCACCACCTGCCGCTCCAGGACCAGGTCGGTGACCTCATTGAGTTTTTCCAGACGATACTCTGCCGCCGGGCCGCCGGAGCGGCCCATGAGGGTCAGGACCAGAGCCGATCCAGCCAGCACCAGGGCCGTCAGGCTCCCCAGCAGGGCAATGCGCCGTTCCAATTCAATGCCGCCCTCCTCACCAGCCGGTCAGGTCCTCCAAGGCCATGGAGGCGGCACCCTCGGGCACCCCGGCCTCCGGCTTGCCGTCGGTCTCCTCCAGGGCGGAAGAGCCGGTGAGGGTCAGCTTCATCTGGTTCTTGAGGTGGAATTCGGCCTCCACGGTACCGCTGGTGAGGTCAAGATCCCACCGGGCGGCAATGCGCATGGCGGGGGACCAGCTCCCGTCGGGGGTGAGGCACAGCAGGCTGCCGGTGACGGAGCCGTCGTCACCGAAGGCGCACTCCAGGGTAAAGTCCTCCAGGCCCAGGTAGTCGTAGACGTAGGCATCCTCGCCGTAGCCCAGCAGGGAGGCCAGGTCGTCCATGCCCAGCCGCAGCACCCAGGCGTCCCCCTCCCGGACCAGGGCGTCGTCCCCCAGGAAGAGGGCCAGGGCGTCGGCAAAGTCCATGGCGTCACGCCAGTAGAAGACAGGGCTTCCATAGGTGGTGCTCCGGGTGAGGGCCCAGGTCAGCGCCCCCACGGTGACGGGCTTCTCCCGGTCCATCAGGTCGGAGAGAAGTGCTGTCAGCTCCTCCGTGGTCTCCCCGTCCAGGGTGAACCACAGGTCCTTGGGATAGGGGGTACCCATGATGGAGAGGAGGTCGGACAGGCAGGAGGCGGTGAAGGCCATGTCGCCGCTCTCCATATCCCAGCGCAGCTCGTAGTCCCCGCTGAGGACGGCGTCGACCACATTCCTCTCATCCTCGCCCACATACTCCAACAGCCCCATCTGCTCCAGCAGGGTCATGAGGGCGGACAGGTCATACTTGCCGGTGGTCTGGAGGCCCTCCGGGCCATAGAGGCTCTCCTGGGTCAGGGTCATGGGATAGGTCTTGTCCCCGTTGAGGGTATCGAACATGGTGAGGGTGACGGTCCAGTCCTCGGTCTCCGCCCAGCGCTCCCAGGCCGGGGTGCTGTTGGCCAGCACGCCGTTGAGGGCGGTGAATCCGCCGTCGATGGCCTCCGTGAGGGCGGCGGGGTCGATGACCACGGCGGTGGCATAGTCCTGGTCCCACCAGATCTCACAGCCGGCGGCCTGGGCCGTCTCCCGCAGGGGGACATAGTCCCCGGTGAGGGTCAGGCCCAGGGCCTCCCCCAGCTCATCGGCGGGGACGTAGGTGACGCCGTTCTCGGCGTAGGGCTTGTCCCCGTCAAAGGTCAGGTAGGTGCCGTTGACCATGATCCCCAGCTCCCCGGGGACACCGCCCAGGGCCTCCTTGCTCTCGTCGGTCCAGGGGTCGGACGGAGCAGCATAGTAGGTCAGGTACTCCCAGGTGAGGTAGGTCTCGAACTCGGTCCGGTCCAGAAGGCCATAGTCGGCCATGAACGCCTCCTGGCTCTCATAGTAGGGGTACTCCTGGGTGAAGTAGGCGTCCACGTCGAAGCCGTCCAGCAGGGAGGGGTCCTCCGCCAGGGCGGCGTCGATGTCGTTCCGGAGGTCCTCCATCCAGATGAGGTGGTTGGTGTAGTCCCCCTTCATGTAGTCCTCAAAGGCCGCCCGGTCGGCCAGATCGTAGTCGGCCATGAAGGCCTCCTCCGGGTCCCGGTAATCGGGGTAGGCCCTCTGGAGCCAGGCGTCGGGGTCAAAGCCGTCCAGGTAGCCGGGGTGTGCAGCTGCATATTCGGCCTGAGCGGCCTTCTGGGCCTCCTGGTACATGGCCGTCCCGACCTGCTCCTCCAGAAGCATATCCCGGATGTAGGCCTCCGATTCCCCCCAGGCCTCGGCCATCTCGGCCACGGAGCCATAGCCCCAGGTCTCGGCCTGCTGGTCCAGGTTGGCCTCCATGGCGGCGGCCTCTTCCGGGTGGGCCTCCAGCCAGGCGGCCACCTCGGCGCCCATGGGGTAGCCCGAGTCCCGGATGACCACGGAATCCTCCACGGGAAGAGGGGGATCCATCAGATCGGGCAGGGGCACCTCCGCCGGGGCGGCGGCCAGGGCGGGTGCGGACAGGGACAGGGTCAGCGCCAGGGTCAGCAGAATGGAAATCAGCTTTTTCATGGGGACCTCCTTTTCCTTGTTCCGTTGTGGGTGACTAACAGGTCACGGGTCAGCGCACCGCCCCCTCGGGCAGGCCGATGACGCCGGTGGTGAAGAGGCTGTCGTCAAAGAGCCCGGCGTACTCCCCGGTGCTCATGCTCTGGTAGAGACGGCCACGGTAGGTGTCCCACACGTCCTGGCCGTCCAGGTCGGTGCGGTTCCACCAGTTGTAGCCGTCCAGGTAGTTCTCATAGGCCTCCTCCCAGGAGGAGAAGGTCTCACACAGCAGGGTGGCGGCGGGCTCCACCAGGGCCAGGGCCTCGGCGTAGGTGACGTACCCGGCCGCGTACCCCCACTGGGCCAGGTTGCTCATGCGGAAGAGGTCCCAGGCCAGGATGCCCTTGTCCCCCCACTTCTCCGAGAGGGCCTTGGTGTAGGGCCACATGTAGGCGTCCACCTCGCCGGACTGGGCGATGAGGTCCTCCAGCTCGGCGTCGGTGAGGCTGTCGGCGATGGCGGCGGCCTCCAGGAAGTCCAGGTTGTGCCCGGCCACGGTCATGGAGACCACCGTCTCAATGAGGTCGGTCCGGCCATAGATGCTCCAGCTGTCCGCCAGGGTCTCCCGGGCAAACTCCGCCATGGTCATGACGGGGGACATGCCGCTGGTGGTGCTGTAGGCCATGGGCACCGCCCGGCCGTCCCCGCCGAAGCCCTCGATGCGGCCGTAGTTCATGCGCACCAGCATGGCACCCATGGCAAGGGCCCAGGCCTCCAGGTTGGAGTCCCCGGCCACCGACTTGTCCTCCTCCACCACCACCAGCTGTTTCTCCTGGTCCCAGGTCACCTTCTGGCCGAAAAACTCCGCCACATACCGGGCGGGGATGAGGGTGCGGCCCTCCACGGCGTAGGGCGCCGTATCCATCTCCACGGCTGTACCGTCCACATCGGCGGCGGTCTCCCCCAGGGTCATGGTGACGGTGGAGCCGGCCCGGGTCATGACGATCTGCTGGCTCTCCTGGACCCACTCCACATCGGCCCCCAGCTTCTCCGCCAGGTCCCGGATGGGCACCATGGTGCGGCCGTTCTGGACCTGCACCGGCAGGTCGGTGGGATAGTAGGTATCCCCGTCCAGACAGATGCCGATCTCCCCCTCATGGAGGGCCAGGGCAGGGGCGGAAAGGGACAGGGTCAGCAGGATGATACACAGCTTTTTCATGGGAGACCTCCTTTTCCTGATTCTGTTGTGGATGGGGACCGGCGGAGCGGCAGTCATTCAGGAGATATCGGCCAGCTCCAGATACTTATAACCATTCTCAGCAATATGGTCTTTCCGCCCCTGGAGGTTGTCCCCCAGCAGCAGGTCGAAGGCGGCGGCGGTGCGCTCCACGTCCTCGGGCATGACCTTGATGAGACGGCGGGTGGCCGGGCTCATGGTGGTGAGCCACATCATGTCGGGCTCGTTCTCGCCCAGGCCCTTGGAGCGCTGGATGGTGTACTTCTTCCCCTCCAGCT
>CAUBHZ010000189.1 GCA_958435885.1 uncultured Intestinimonas sp.
GCTTCAACCTCTCCAGCGAGGCCCTCCAGGATGTCCGGGTCCGTCAGGCCATGAGCATGGCCGTGGACCGCCAGGCCATCATCGACTACGTCTACAACGGCGAGGCCACCGTGTCCACCTTCGTGGCGCCCGCCATGGGCCACTGGGTGTGGGATGCCCCCTCTGAGTCCCCCCTCTACACCCAGGACATCGACGCCGCCAAGGCCCTCATGGAGGAGGCCGGCTACAGCGACTCCAACCGCCTGACCATCAAGATGGCCGCCGGCCTGCTGGACTCCATCCGCGACACCGCCGTGGTCCTCCAGCAGCAGCTCAAGGAGATCTACATCGACGTGGAGATCACCAACCTGGAGTCCGGCGAGTACGTGGACGTCTGGGGCAAGATGAACACCCCCGAGGCCGGCTATGACGCCATGTGCGGCCAGAACGGCTCCGGCACCGACCCCAACCGCGCCGTCAGCTTCTTCTTCTCCACCACCGGCGGCGCCAACGTGTGGGGCTACTCCAACGCCGAGGTGGATGAGCTGTGCGCCCAGGGCGTGGCCACCACCGACGAGACCGAGCGCGAGGGCTACTACATCGAGGCTCAGAAGATCATCATCGACGAGTCCCCCAACCTCTTCTTCGCCAGCCCCATGGAGTATCTCTTCGCCAGCTCCAGCGTGGAGGGCTTCGAGCCCTTCGCCGCCAATGCCGGCAACTTCCGCACCACCTACATCGCCCAGTAACCTGATCGCCTGGATGGGGGCGGGGTTCTCCCCGCCCCCACAGGCCCTTTTTTCAGAGGACGTCCTGTCGTGAGCGCCGCGTCCCGGCGTCCCCATCGGAGGCGGCGTTCACGACGCCTCGCCCTTTTTATCTTGTTCCATGTGGGAGCGTGATCCAATGAGAAATTACATCATCCGCCGTCTGCTCCAGCTCATCCCGGTGCTCTTCGGCATCAGCGTGGCCATCTTCGCCGTGCTGCGCCTCATCCCCGGCGGCTTCGCCTCGGGCATGCTGGGCATCGATGCCACCCCCGAGCTCATCGCCCAGGTCAACGCCCGGTACGGCCTGGACCAGCCCGTGGTCACCCAGTACCTCAACTGGATGGGCGGCGTCCTCCACGGGGACTTCGGCATCTCCTTCCGCTCCGGCGCCGAGATCTTGCCCGAGATCCTCACCCGCTTCAAAGTCACCGCCGAGCTGGCCGTCCTGGCCGCCATCATCTCCTGGTGCATCGCCCTCCCCCTGGGCATCCTGGCCGCCGTCAAGCGGAACACCCTGGCCGACCGGGTGATCCGGGTGGTGGCCCTGTTGGGCGTGTCCGTCCCCGGCTTCGCCCTCTCCATCCTGGTGATCCTGGTCCTCTCCCTTTTCTTCGGCTACTACCCCCCGCTGGACTATGTGGGGCTTCTGGAAAATCCCGCCAAAAACCTGGAGATCATGTTCCTCCCCGCCCTCATTCTGGGGTGCAGCATGTCCGGCTCGGTGATGCGCATGACCCGCTCCTCCGTACTGGAGGTCCTGCGGCAGGATTTTATCAAGACCGTCCGGGCCAAGGGCGCCAGTGAGCGGGTGGCCATCTTCAAGCACGCCCTCCGCAACGCCCTCATCCCCATCGTCACCCTGGTGGGCCTCCAGATCGGCTCCCTGCTGGGCGGCGCTGTGGTGGTGGAGCAGATCTTCTCCCTGCCCGGCCTGGGCCTTATGACCCTCACCGGCATCAACAACCGGGACTACCCCGTGGTCCAGGGCTGCGTCCTCTTCATCGCCTTCGTGTACGTGCTGGTCAACCTCATCGTGGACCTGCTCTACGCCTACATCGATCCCAGGATCTCGTACGACTAAGGAGGGTCTTGAAAATGAAAAGTGTGATCAGCACCCTCCGGGACCTGTGGAAGGACCCCATGGGCAAAATCGGCATTGTGGGCCTCTTTCTCCTCATCGTGGTGGCCCTCCTGGCCCCTCTCATCGCCCCCTACCCCTATGACCAGATCGGCATGAAGTTCCAGGCCCCCTCCGCCGAGCACCTCTTCGGCACCGACAAGTTCGGCCGGGACATCCTCAGCCGGGTGATCTACGGCGCCCGGGTCTCCCTGGAGGTGGGCATCATCGCCGTGGGCATCGGCGCCGTCTGCGGCTACCTGCTGGGCCTGCTGGCCGGCTACTTCGAGCGCTGGGTGGACCGGGTCATCATGTGCGTCATGGACATCCTCTTCGCCTTCCCCTCCATCCTGCTGGCCATCTTCATTTCCGCCGTGCTGGGCAAGGGCATCGGCCCCACCATGGTGGCCATCGGCATCGTCAACATCCCCGTCTTCTGCCGTACCGTCCGGGCCGCCGTCATCTCGGCCAAGGGCCTGGAGTACGTGGAGAACGCCAAGAGCGTGGGCGTCAAGACCTGGCCCCTGCTGGTGCGCCACATCTCCCCCAACGTGGTGGCCCCCTTCACCGTCCAGGCCACCCTGGCCCTCTCCGGCGCCATCCTCACCGAGGCTACCCTCAGCTTCCTGGGCATGGGCATCCAGCCCCCCGACCCCTCCTGGGGCTCCATGCTCTCCGAGGCCAGAGCCGATATGGTCCGGGCTCCCTGGTCCGCCCTCTTCCCCCTGCTGTGCATCGTCATCACCATCCTGGTCTTCAACATCCTGGGCGACGCCCTCCGGGATGTGCTGGACCCCAAGCTGAAAGTGTAAGGAGGGCCGCACATGGAACATCTATTGGAAATGCGGGACCTCTCTATCGACCTCTACAAGGGGAAAAAGGTCCCCTCCGTCAAGCTGGTGGAGGGCATCGACCTGAACATCGGCAAGAAACAGAACTTCGGCGTGGTGGGCGAGTCCGGCTGCGGCAAGAGCATCACCTGCTCCACCATCATGGGCCTTCTGTCCTACCCCCTCTCGGTGGGCAAGGGCAGCTCCATCCGCTTTCAGCGGGAGGACGGCTCCGAGGTGGAGATCACCACCCTCCCCCAGTCGGAGCTGCGCAAGCTGCGCGGCAAAGACATCTCCATGATCTTCCAGGAGCCCATGACGGCTCTGGACCCCATGTACACCATTGGGGAGCAGATCAATGAAACGCTTCGTTTTCATACCAATTTCAATAAGGCCCAGATGCACGAAGCTGCCCTGGAGATGCTCAAGAAGGTCAAGATCCCCCGGCCGGAGCAGATTTTGGCGGACTATCCCCACCACCTCTCCGGCGGCATGCTCCAGCGGGTGATGATCGCCATCGCCCTCATCAACAACCCCCGCCTCCTCATCGCCGACGAGCCCACCACCGCCCTGGACGTCACCATCCAGGCCCAGATCCTGGACCTGATGAACGAGCTCCGGGAGAGCTACGACACCTCGGTCATCATGATTACCCATGACCTGGGCGTCATCGCCGAAACCTGCGAGGAGGTGGCCGTCTTCTACGCCGGCCAGGTGGTGGAGCAGGCCAGCGTGGACGCCATCTTCCACGAGACCGCCCACCCCTACACCACCGGGCTGCTGCGCTCCGTCACCTCCCTGGGCGGCGAGCGCAAGGAGCTCTATACCATCCGGGGCACCGTGCCCACGGCGGGCAACTTCGGCACCGGCTGCCGGTTCGCCGACCGCTGCGACCGCTGCATGGCCATCTGCCGGGAGAAAGCCCCCGCCCTCACCGAAGTGGCCCCCGGACATTTGTGCCGCTGCTGGCTCCATGCCGGCGAGTCAGAAAAGGCGGAAAAGGAGGCGGCGGTATGAGTGAGCCCTCTGTGCTGCTGGACGTGCAGCATCTCAAGACCTATTTCCCCATCAAGGGCGGCGTGGTCCGCAAGACGGTGGGCTATGTCCATGCGGTGGAGGACGTGTCCTTCCAGATCCATGAGCAGGAGACCTTCGGACTGGTCGGCGAGTCCGGCTGCGGCAAGTCCACCACCGGCCGGAGCATCCTGCGGCTCATCGAGCCCACCGCCGGCGCCATCACCTTTGACGGCGTGGACCTCCACAACCTGGATAAGGAGTCCCTGCGCCAAAAGCGCCGGGACATGCAGCTGGTCTTCCAGGACCCCTACTCCTCCCTCAACCCCCGGATGACGGTGCGCCGCCTGCTGGAGGAGCCCCTGCGCACCCACTTCTCCCTCTCCCAGAAGGAGCTGGACGAGCAGGTGGCGTGGATCTCCGGGGCGGTGGGTCTGGCTCCCGAGCAGCTGGAGCGCTACCCCCACCAGTTCTCCGGCGGCCAGCGCCAGCGCATCTCCATCGCCCGGGCCCTCATCACAAAGCCCCGCTTCGTGGTGGCCGATGAGCCGGTATCCGCCCTGGACGTGTCCATCCAGGCCCAGATCCTCAACCTGCTCATGGAGCTCCAGGCCGAGCTGAAGCTCTCCTACCTCTTCATCAGCCACGACCTCAACGTGGTCCGCCACATCAGCAACCGGGTGGGCATCATGTACCTGGGCCGGATGGTGGAGCAGGGGGAGACCGAGGAGGTCTACCGCCACCCCACCCATCCCTACACCCAGGCCCTCCTCTCCGCCATCCCCAAGCGGGACCCGTCGGAGGACAAGGTGCGCATCCACCTGGACGGCGACGTGCCCAACCCCGCCGATCCCCCCAAGGGCTGCCCCTTCCACGACCGCTGCCCCAAGTGCATGGAGGTCTGCAAGGAGGAGCTGCCCGTCAGCCGGGAGGTGGCGCCCGGCCACTTCGTGTCCTGCCACCTGCTGGACCATCCGCAATCATGAAAAACAGAGAGAGGCCGC
>CAUBHZ010000190.1 GCA_958435885.1 uncultured Intestinimonas sp.
TAGCCCAAGGCGCGCCTGCCGTCAATCGTGGAATGGGCCCGCCTGGGGGAAAGGATCTGATCATCCATGCATGTTGTGGAACGTTTTTTACGGTATGTCTCTTATGATACCCAGTCCAGCGAGGACTCCGCCACCGTGCCCACCACGGAAAAGCAGAAGGTCTTAGGAGCCGCTCTGGCCCAGGAGCTCTCCGAGCTGGGACTCCACGGGGCCAAGCTGGACGAGTACGGCTATGTCTACGGTTGGCTCCCCGCCACCGTGGGCTGTGAGGGGGTCCCCTGCCTGGGCCTCATCGCCCACATGGACACCGCGCCCTCCGCCCCCGGCGCCGATATCCACCCCAAGGTGGTCCACTACGAGGGCGGGGACATCCCCCTCTCCGAGAGCGTGGTCATGCGGGCGTCCGAGTTTGCCAGCCTGTCCCGGTATGTGGGCCAGGACCTGATCGTCACCGACGGCACCACCCTGCTGGGCGCCGACGACAAGGCCGGTGTGGCCGAGATCCTCACCGCCGTGGAGTATCTGGCCGCCCATCCCGAGATCCCCCACGGCCGCATCGCCGTGGCCATCACCCCCGACGAGGAGGTGGGCAGCGGCGCCGACCACTTCGACGTGGAGGGCTTCGGGGCCGCCGCGGCCTACACCGTGGACGGCGGCGAGCTGGGCGAGCTGGAGTATGAGAATTTCAACGCCGCCTCCGCCAAGGTCACCGTCCGGGGCTTCAACATCCACCCCGGCTCCGCCAAGAACAAGATGCGCAACGCCTGCCTCATGGCCTTGGAGTTCGTGAACATGCTGCCGCCGGCGGAGACCCCCGCCCACACCGAGGGCTATGAGGGCTTCTACCACCTGGGCCACATGGAGGGCGACGAGACCGAGGCCCGGCTGAGCTTCATCATCCGGGACCACGACCGGGCCCGTTTCGAGGAGCGGAAGGAGCGGATGAACCTCATCGCCGCCTACCTCAACGGCAAGTACGGCCCCACCACCGTCCAGGTGGAGGTGAAGGACTCCTACTACAATATGCGGGAGCAGATCGAGCCCCACATGTACCTCATCCACCGTGCCCGGGCCGCCTTCGAGAAGGTGGGCGTGGAGGCGGTGGAGGTGCCCATCCGGGGCGGCACTGACGGCGCCCGCCTGTCCTATATGGGCCTGCCCTGTCCCAACCTGTCCACCGGCGGTGCCAACTTCCACGGCGTCATGGAGTATATCCCCGTGCAGTCCATGGAAAAGATGGTCCAGGTCCTGGTGGAACTGCTTACCGAACAGAAATAAATGGGCTCCTGCCGCCCCGCCGGGCAACCGGCGGGGCGGTTTTTCATGGCCGCAAAGCTCGGACGGTCCGAAAAAAGGGGAGGGGCAAGTACTGAAAAAGGGGACTTTCACTGCCCAAAGTGCCGGGATGGGCGGGAAAAAGTAGAATAATTGGTAGGACAAGTTGGGGATATTGGTCATATCAACGATTTTCAAAGAGGGCCTACCTTTTTTGGTGAAATGTGCTATAATAAGGTCTGCTGAGTATCAAATGAAACAATTTGTCTGTGTATAATGGACATACAGAGGCCCAAAAGGTGGAAGATGGTCCACCCTTTCCCCCATTTGGCCCTCTTTCCCGCGGACGGCCGACGGTTGTCGGATTTGTGCAATGTATGGCGGGGGCGCGGGAGAGAATTTGTTTGGCATGCAATATGCTAGAAGCAGAGCCGGAGCGGACCGAGGTGACGAGGGATGCATGTATTTCTGACCGGGCCCAGCGGCGTGGGCAAGTCCACCGCCCTGGACCGGACCCTGGCCCTCCTGGGCGTCAGGCCCGGTGGCTTCCGCACCGCCTTTGCGCCGGACCGGTCCCGGCTGTGCCTGTGGCCCGCCTGGGAGGAGCCCGACTGGTCGGAGACGCACACGGTGGCGCGGATGGTGGAGGGACGCCTGACCGGCGATCCCGCTGCCTTTGACCGCCTGGGTACCGCCATTCTGGCGGAGAGCCGGTCCTGGGCCGGCCTCCTGGTGCTGGACGAGCTGGGCTGGCTGGAGCGGGAGGCGGCGGCCTTCCGCCGGGCCGTGTGGGACAGCGTGGCGGGAGAGATCCCGGTGCTGGGCGTGATCAAACCCGCCCCACAGCGGACCGGCACCTGGCTGGAGGAGCTGGCGCAGGCGCCGGGCGGTGCGGTGGTGACGGTGGACCCGGTCAACCGGGACAGCCTGCCGGCTCTGCTGGCGGAGCGATTGGGCGCGGCGCTGGAAATCAGCGGGAAGAAAAAACAGGAGAGAGCTGGGAACGAGCGATGAAAGAAGAAAGCACACAGCAGGGCAAGGCCTATGAGCGTGTGATCACGTATATCAAAAGCGAGATTCTCAAGGGCGACCTCAAGCAGGGGGAAAAGCTGCCGCCGGAGCGGGAGCTGGCGGAGCGGCTGGGCGTGGGCCGGAACTCGGTCCGGGAGGCCCTGCGCACCCTGAGTCTCATGGGCTTCATCTCCAGTACCCAGGGGGCGGGCAACTTCGTCTCCTGTGACATCGAGAAGAACCTGGCCGAGTCCACCCAGATGATGATGCTTCTGGGAGCCACCGACTACCGGCAGGTCAGCGAGCTGCGGCAGGGCCTGGAGAGCCAGGCGGTGCTGCTGGCCTCGGAGCGGATCACCCCCACCCAGCTCAGCGAGCTGGAGGACATCGTGTGGCAGCTCCGGGACGAGAACGACCTGGAGCGGAGCACCATGCTGGACAAGCGCCTCCACTACCTCATCGGTGAGGCGGCGGGGAACCCCCTCATCATGGTCATCCTCCGGGCCATGAGTGAGACCATCGACAGCTTCATCAGCCACATGCGGGAGAAGATGATGAAGGACGAGGTCTACCGCAAGAAGCTCCAGGACAGCCACCAGGGCATCGTCCTGGCCCTTCAGGACCGCAACGGCACCGAGGCCGTCCGCATGATGCGGGAGCACTTCCAGGTGGTTGACAGCGCTATGGTGGACCTCTTTTAAGCCAATACAAAAAGCCCGTGGAACACGCAGCGGCGTGCTCCACGGGCTTTTTTCATGCTTCGCCTCTGGCCTGGACGGCGCTCTGCCAGGCGGCGGTATTTTCGGAATCCTGGGGTCTGGGTGACATGCCCAGCTCGCCGGTGAAAAAGTCCCCCAGCCAGGCGGAGAAGATGGCGGCTCCCTCCTGATTCAGGTGGCCGGGGTCGTAGTAGTGAAGGGTGGGGGTGATGCCTATAGACGCCCCCTCCTCCGTCCAGTCAAAGAAGGAGATGCCCAGTTCCGCCGCGTCAGCGGCGATGCGCTCCCGGGTGTCGGCGGGAAGCTGGCTGTAGGTGGGGTGAAAGACCAGAGCCAGGGGGATGCCGTGCTCCTCACACAGGTCAGCGATCTTGGAGAGCCAGGCGAGGTTCTCCTCATAGACCTCCTCCGGCTGGGGCTCCCGGGTGAAAGGGCCGTCGGCGATCTGTTCAAAGACGCCGCTCACCGGGGTAAAGCCCTTCAGGGTGTCGGTCTCAGAAGGGAGCAGGGCGTCGGCTGCCTCCTCCACCGTCAGCTCCTTCCACCGGCTGTGGTAGAAATACAGGGGGAAGAGGAGGCCGGTGCGCAGCTCCGGCTCCGAGGCGGTGAAGATGGCGCCCAGCTGGTTGAGCCCGGCAGGCATGTAGCCCACGTTGACCTGGGTGTAGCTCTGGTACCGCTGAAAGGCCAGGGCGGAACCCTCTAATATCACCAGAGAGGGCTTCTGGGTCTTGAAAGCCTCGCGGAGGTACCAGTAGGTCTGGGACAGGGTCTGTTCCGGACCGGCCAGCACATACCCGGTGAGCCCGGTCCGGTCGTAGATCTCCACCGGGTTCACGTCGCAGTAGGCGTAGGAGCTGCCCAGATAGAGGTAGTCCAGGCTGTCCCGGGGTTCGGCCAGGTAGGGTCCCCAGACGGCGCCGTAGTCCACCCGGACAGGCCGGAAGGCCAGGGAGAGGACGCCGATGAGGAGGGCGGCCAGGATCAGAAAGAGCAGGGCGAAGATGGGTTCCCGCCATTTGGAAGTTCGCAAAAGGGACCACTCCGTTTCGTGTGCCGTGTCAGAATTTGAAGTAGATGAAGTCCTGGGGGTCGTAGCCGGTGCCGTAGACACCAAAAATCAGCACCGACAGCAGCAGGACCAGGGCCAGGACCCAGCGGGCGGGCCGGGGCAGGGAGAAGAAGGCCTGACGGGGGCTCCCGCGGAGGACGGAGAAGAGGTCCACCGCCAGCAGGAGGAGCACCGCCAGGGTCACCACCACCAGCTCAGGCAGGTCCAGGCCCCAGGCGGAGAAGGGGCGGGTGAGCCAGGGCCCGGTGAGCATGGCCCCAAAAATGGACAGGGAGTGGGTGAAGGAGCCGGCCTTGAAAAAGACCCAGGCCGCAGTGCTCAGCAGGAAGGTGAGGATCACCTGGAGCACAATGGTGCAAGGGGCATTGTCGGCCAGACCCAGCCTGCGGCGGATGCGGTCCCGGGTTTTCTGAGTCATGCCGCCGATGACCTGGTAGACGCCGTTGAGAAGACCCCACACCACGAAGGAGAGGGCGGCGCCGTGCCACAGCCCGCTGATGGCGAAGACGATGAGGACGTTGAGGTACTTCCGCCGCCGGCCCTTCCGGCTGCCTCCCAGGGGGATGTAGAGGTAGTCCCGGAACCAGGAGGACAGGGAGATGTGCCAGCGCCGCCAGAACTCCC
>CAUBHZ010000191.1 GCA_958435885.1 uncultured Intestinimonas sp.
TTATTGATAATGGTCTTGACGATATAGAGTCCCAGGCCCACGCCCTCCCGGTCCTCGCTGCGGGAGCGGTCGGTCTTGTGGAACCGGTCAAAGACCTGGTTCAGCTCGTCGGGGGGAATGGTCTCCCCCCTGTCCCGCACTGAGACGTAGGCCTTCTCTCCCTTGACCTGGATGCCCAGGCCCAGGGCGGTGCCGGGGGCGGCGAATTTGATGGCGTTGTCCAGCAGGTTGTAGCACACCTGGGTGATGGCGTCAGGATCGCCCCACACCTCCACCGGGTCGTCGGGGAGCTGTGTGTCCACGTCCAGGTGCCTGTCGTTGATCTTGGTCTCCAGGCTCACCAGCACCCGGAGCATGACCTCGGAGACGTCGAACTGCTCCTGGGCGGTGACCCGCTCGCTGGACTGGAGGCGGCTCAGGTCCAGCATCTTCCGCACCAGCCGGGAGAGCCGCCGGGTCTCGGAGGAGATGACCTTCAGGTACTCCTTCTCCCGCTCGGGGGGGATGGTGCCGTCCAGGATGCCGTCGGCAAAGCCGGCGATGGTGGTCATGGGGGTCTTGAGCTCGTGGGAGATGTTGGCCACAAACTCGCTGCGCTTGGCCTCCGACTGGGCGATGGAGTCGGCCATGGCGTTGAAGGCCTCGGCCAGCTCCCCCACCTCGTCGCACCGGCCGTTGCAGTCCACCCGGGTGTCGTACTCCCCGTGGCCGAACTTTCGCACCGCCTCGGCCATGTCCTTGAGGGGGCGGGTCATCTTCAGGGAGGTCACCGAGGTGGTGACGAAGGCGATGAGCATGACCACCACCGAGGTGAAGAGGAAGATGGAGGCGAAGGCCCGCCAGATCTCGGTGATGCTGGCCGACTCGGCGGCCACGAAGACCATGCCGGCCATGACCTCCTGGCCCTTGTAGTTCAGCCGGAAGGGCACCCCGGCCACATAGCGCCGCTCCGGGAAGGCGCCGCCCAGGGTGGTCATGGCCTCAAAGGAGCCGGTGGCCTGGATGCTCTGGACCACGTTGGCGGGCAGCTGGGTCTGGGTGAGGTCGGCCAGCTCGCCGGCGTTGCCGGCGGCGTAGAGGATCTGGCCGTTCTGGCTGCTGAGGAGCACGGTGGCACCCGTCACCGACACCACCGCCTCCACCGCCGGCTGGAACCGGTCGGTGCCCAGGTAGAAGCCCCCCTGCTCGCTGTCGATGCCCACCTCGTCGCTGAGGACGCTGGCGATATACCGGGCGTTGTTGCGGATGGACTTCTGCCGCTCGCTGACGGTGTAGCGGTAGGAGAGGGTGATGAAGGCCGAGCCCAGCATGGCGAAGGACACCAGGATCACCCCGGCCATGATGAGGAATTGGCGCTGATAGAGGCTTTTCAAGGGCAGGGCGCCCCCTTTCTTCTGCGGGTTCAGGTGTTCTCCGGGGTGAGGACCTCAAACTTGTAGCCCACGCCCCACACGGTCTTGAGGCTCCACTGGTCGCTGACCCCCTCCAGCTTCTCCCGCAGACGCTTGATGTGGACGTCCACGGTGCGGGAGTCGCCGAAGTAGTCGAAGCCCCACACCTCATCCAGCAGCTGGTTGCGGGTAAAGACCCGGTTGGGGGAGGCCGCCAGGTGGTAGAGGAGCTCCAACTCCTTGGGGGGCGTATCCACCCGCTTGCCGTCCACCAGCAGCTCATAGGAGTCCAGGTTGATGACCAGCTTGTCGAAGGTCAGCTTCTTCTCCCCGCTGCCCTCCTCGGCGCCGTAGCGCCGGAGGACGGCGTGGATGCGGGCCAGGACCTCCTTCATCTCGAAGGGTTTGACGATGTAGTCGTCGGCGCCCCCCTCCAGGCCCTGGACCTTGTCGCTGAGCTCGCCCTTGGCGGTGAGCATGATGACGGGGGTCTTGTCGGCCTCCCGGATCTTCTTGAGCACGGACCAGCCGTCCATCACGGGCAGCATGATGTCCAGCAGCACCAGGTCGGGCCGGAAGGAGCGGAAGAGCTCCACGCCCTTTCCGCCATCGGGAGCCACCTGGGTCTCGAAGCCCTCCTTTTCCAAATAGAGGTGCAGCAGCTCCGCGATGTTGCCGTCGTCCTCCACGATGAGCACCTTTGTGGGCATAGGGACCTCCACCTTTCTTCTCATGACATTGCGCCGGCGTGCTCCGCCGGCGGCATTCTCTTATGGTCATTATAACGGATTCCCCGGCGGAAGGGTGAATTTTTTGTAAAAGCCTCGCCTCACTCGGCGTAGGAGCGGTCCACGCTGACCACGGCGAAGTAGGGTCCGCCGGGCAGCTCCCCCATGCGCCCGGCGATACGGGCCTTGACCTCGTCGTCGGTGAGGTCGCAGCTGTGGGGCACCACCACGTCGAAGATTAGGTTCTGGTGGTGGGGACCCTGGGTCATGCGGAAGTCGTGGATGGTCATGTCCGGGTCGATCTCCCGGACCAGGCCGGCCACCCGGGTCTTCATCTCGTTGGTCAGGGGGTCCTTGGTGGCGATGGGGTCCATGTGGATCACCGCCTCGATGTGGAACTTCTCCTTGAGCTCCCGCTCGATGTCGTCGATGACGTCGTGGACGGCCAGCATGTCGGCGTCCATGGGCACCTCGGCGTGGAGGGAGAGCATGCTCCGGCCCGGGCCGTAGTCGTGGATGATGAGGTCGTGGATGCCGGTGACCAGCTCATGGGCCATCACCGTCTTCTCGATGGCGTGGACCAGGGTGGGGTCGGGGCTCTGGCCCAGCAGGGGGTCCAGGGTGTCCTTGGCGGCGCCCCAGCCCGCCCGGAGGATGAAGACGGCCACCAGGATGCCCACCCAGCCGTCGATGTACAGGCCGGTGAAGCCGCCCACCAGGGTGCCCAGCAGCACCGCCGAGGTGGCCGCCACGTCGGAGAGGGAGTCGGCGGCGGTGGCGCACATGGCCGCCGAGTCGATGCGCTTGCCCAGGGTCCGGTTGAAGTAGAACATCCACAGCTTCACCAGGATGGCGGCGCACAGGATGCCCACCGACACCCAGGAGAGGGTGATGTCCTCCGGGTGGAGGATCTTCTCCAGGGAACTCTTGGCCAGCTCCACCCCCACCAGCAGGATGGCGGCGGCCACGATGAGGCCGGAGATGTACTCCATGCGCCCGTGGCCGAAGGGGTGGTCGTCGTCGGCCTTCTTGGCCGCCATGTGGAAGCCCACCAGAGTGACCACGGAGGAGCCGGCGTCGGAGAGGTTATTGAAGGCGTCGGCAGTGATGGCGATGGAGCCGGTGATGAGACCGGCCAGAAACTTCCCCAGGGAGAGGAGCAGGTTGAGGCAGATCCCCACCCCGCCGGTGAGCAGGCCGTAGCGCTGCCGGATCTCCGGGTCCTCCCAGTCGTCGGGCCGGGAGATGAATGTTTTCACCAAAAAATCGACCATACCGCACCCTTCTCTCAGCCCAGTTCCCGGTACATGGCGGCGGCGTCGTTCTTGCCCACGCTCTCGGCCACGGCCAGGACCTCGATCCGGGTCACCCGCTCGCCGAAGCGCAGCTCCACCACGTCGCCGGGCTTCACCTCGTAGGAGGCCCGCACCAGCCGGCCGTTCACGCTCACCCGCTCATTGTCACAGGCCTCGTTGGCCACCGTCCGCCGCTTGATGAGGCGGGAGACCTTGAGCCATTTGTCCAAACGCATACTATGTTCGCTCCTTTCCCCGGCTGCCGCCGGGTGTTGAAAAGCGGCTCCGGTGTGACCGGAGCCGCCTGGGATCTCTTGATTGCCGAAAACAGTCTTACTTGGAGACGGCGTCCTTCAGCGCCTTGCCGGGCTTGAAGACGGGGACCTTGGAGGCGGGGATCTTGATGCTCTCCTTGGTCTTGGGGTTGCGGCCGATGCGCTCAGCACGCTTCTTCACCTCAAAGGCGCCGAAGCCCACCAGCTGGACCTTGTCCTCGTTGACCAGGCTCTCCACGATGGCGTCGATGGCGGCGTTCACGGCAGCTTCAGTGTCCTTCTTGGACAGGCCGGCCTTCTCGGCGGCGGCGTTGATCAGTTCAGCTTTATTCATTTGCGATACTCCTCCTAAGTGATGTGATCGGATCTAGTGTTCCCATTCCAACCGTTGTATTTACTCAAAGCCCGCGGGCTCCGGCGTCGGGCGCCGGTGCGGGCGTTCAAGCCTCTTGCTGTTTGACGGCGTCCCAGAGGGCGTCCATCTCCGCCAGGGTCATGGACGAGAGGTCCTTTCCCTGAGCCCGGGCGGCCTCTTCCACCGCCCGGAAGCGCCGGGCGAACTTGTCGCAGGCCGCCGTCATGGCCGCCTCCGGGTCCGCCTTCACGAAGCGGGCCACGTTCACCGCCGCGAACAGCAGGTCTCCCAGCTCCTCGCTGACGTTGCTCCCCTCGGCGATCGCGGTCTGGAGCTCGTCGGTCTCCTCCCGCAGCTTGTCCATGGCGCCGTCCACACTGTCCCAGTCGAAGCCCACCTTGGCGGCCTTCTTCTGGATCTTCTCCGCCCGCCACAGGCCGGGCAGGCTCCGGGCCACGGCGTCCACGCTGTCGGCCGCCGTCTCCTGGTGCTTTTCCTTCTTCTTGAGCTCGTCCCAGTTGGCCAGCACCTCTCCGGTGCCGGTCACCGTCACGTCCCCGAAGACGTGGGGGTGGCGGTAGATGAGCTTTTTGCAGATGCCGTCGGCCACGGCGTCCAGATCGAAGCGGCCGGC
>CAUBHZ010000192.1 GCA_958435885.1 uncultured Intestinimonas sp.
AAAAGTAATATAAAATTTAAGAATCAGATGGACGGAAGAGGAGCAAGGGCGCAGTCTACTTTGTGTGGACCGTGCCTATTCTTATATTCTGTTCCGTGAATCTGACCCAAGTGCATTCAGACTGTGTGCCCGTGGGGCCTCATACACGGGTCCAGACCGAGTGTGCGCATTATTCGAAGAAGGAGTGAAGGAACCATTATGAAGAAGAAGATCTCTCTGCTGCTTGTTGGTGCTCTGGCCTGCTCTCTCCTGTCCGCGTGCGGCGGCGGCACCACATCCGAATCCCAGACGCCTGCCGGTTCGACCGCCCCGGTCACCGCGGCTGCCTCTGAGAAAACCCTCCGCAAGGCCATGGTCGCCGATATCTCCACCATGGATGTGCAGCACACCAGCAAAGACTACGAGGTCCCCATGAACGTCTTTGACCGCCTGTTCGAGATCCGGGTGGACGACTCCGGGACCGCCTCCCTGAAGAACAGCCTCTGCAAGGAGTACACCGTCTCCGATGACGGCCTGACCTATAGCTTTACCCTGCAGGACGGTGTGACCTTCTCCAACGGCGATCCCCTGACCGCCAACGACGTCAAGTATACCTTCGAGCGCATGCTGAAGGACCCCCTGTGCGTCAACACCGAGTCCGTGGACCCCATCCTGGGCGCCGAGGCCGTGCTCAACGGTGAGGCGGAGGAGCTGGAGGGCATCGAGATCGTGGATGACACCCACATGAACATCACCCTGTCCGCCCCCGATGCCTCCTTCCTCTACAAGCTCGCCACCCCCTCCTGCAGCATCTACAACGCCGCCGTGACTGAGGCCGCCGGCGACCAGTTCGGTATCGACCCCGCCGTCACCATCGGCACCGGTCCCTATGTGGTGGACAGCTGGGAGGTCAACACCTCCATCACCCTGAGCCGCAATGAGAACTACTGGGGCGAGCTGCCCGACGTGGAGAAGGTCATCGTCAGCGTCATCCCCGACCCCTCCACCCAGAGCATGATGTTCCAGAACGGTGAGCTGGACCTGCTGGATCTGGACTACCTGGATTCCTCCGTGGTGGACAGCACCTATAAGACCCAGTACGCCGACAACCTGGACTACGGCAACCGTCTGGCCATCACCTACATGTCCATGAACCAGAATATCGAGCCCTTCAACGACGTCCGGGTCCGCAAGGCCGTGCAGATGGCCATCGACCGTCAGGCCCTGCTGGACGCCGTGTACAGCGGAGACGGCAACGTGGAGGACGGCATCTTCCCCCGCGGCCTGGTGGGCCACAACCCCGACCTGGAGGGCACCATCACCTATGATCCCGAGGGCGCCAAGGCCCTGCTGGCCGAGGCCGGCTATCCCGACGGCTTCACCATGCAGTTCGACGCCGACAACTCCGCCTCCAGCTCCGTGATGCTGCTCTACCAGATCATCCAGCAGCAGCTGGCCGAGGTGGGCATCACCGTCAACATCAACTCCATGGATGAGTCCAGCTGGCTGGACCTGCGCTCCAGCGGCGAGATGAACAGCTTCATCGGCACCTGGACCGCCGACTACAACGACCCCGACAACTTCATCTACACCTTCTTCGGCAACGAGGAGAAGACCAAGCTGCGCAGCCTGAACTACCCCGACACCGAAGTGATGCAGCGCGTGGCCGATGCCCGCGCCATCGTGGACACCGACGAGCGCATGGCCGAGTATGCCGATCTGGAGTACAAGATCGTCATCGAGGACGCCGCCTGGGTGCCTCTCTTCAGCCGTGAGCACCTGTTCGCCGTGGGCGATAACGTGGAGTCCTTCACTCCCTTCTGGGCCGGCTATGGCGATATCATCTACAGCGACGTCACCCTGAAATCCTGACCTTAAGCAGCGCCCGGATGCTGCCCGCATCCTCTGCGGGCAGCATCCGGATTTTATTATTGCGGCGGTGCCACGACGTCCTGTGCGCGGCACCTCTGGAATAATAAAATCCCACCCCCTGTCACGAGGAAGGAGTTTTGAAATTGAGAAGCTTTTTAAAGAGGCTGGCCGGCATGCTGGTGGTGCTGGTGGGCGTGGTGCTGCTGCTCTTCATCCTGCTGCGCATCATCCCCGGCAGCCCGGTCACCACCCTGCTGGGCGAGCATGTCTCCCAGTCGGTCATCGACCGCATGACGGAAGAGATGGGCCTGAACGACCCAATCTTCCTCCAATTCCTGCGCTATATCGGAAACGCCGTCCGCGGTGATTTCGGCACCAGCTACAAGCTCAACCGGCCCGTCACCGCCCTGATCATGAGCGCCTTCCCCAACACGGTGAAGCTGGCCATTTTCGCCGCCCTCTTCGCCTGGGTGGTGGGCATCGTGGCCGGCATCATCTCCGCCATCTGCAAAAACCAGCAGCGCTTCCGCCTGCTCAGCAGCCTCATCGACCGCCTGTTCATGGGCGGCGCCCTGGTGGGCGTGTCCATGCCCGTGTTCATGACGTGCCTCTTTTTGCAGTACTTCCTGGCCTACCGGATCAAGCTCTTCCCCCTCTCCGGCTTTGACCAGCCCCTCAGCGTGGTCCTGCCGGCCATCGCCCTGGGCTGGAACAGCGCCGGCACCGTGGCCCGTATGACCCGCTCCAGCCTGCTGGAGGTCATGCAGGCCGACTACATCAGCACCGCCCGGGCCAAGGGCCGGAGCAACGCCGGCATCATCCTCCACCACGCCCTGAAAAACAGCATGCTGCCGGTGGTCACCATGATGGCCCTGCAGATCTCCAGCATGCTCTCCGGCGCCGTCATCACCGAGACCGTGTTCGGCATCAACGGCATCGGCCGTCTGGCGGTCACCGCCATCCAGAGCCGGGACATGCCTTTGCTTCAGGGCACGGTCATCTTCACCACCATTCTGGTCATGCTGGGCAACCTGGCCGCGGATACGCTGTATTCCGTGCTGGACCCCCGTATCCGCAGGGAGGGCTGAGTACCTTGGAAGAGAACAAGATGGATCTTACCCAGCAGCAGGAGGAACTGGCCTCCCAGATCGGAGAGGACAACGGCGTCAAGGATACCCTCCTGGAGCTGCTCCTGCACAACAAGCTGGCGGTCTTCTCCGCCATCGTCATCCTCATCATCGCCCTGGCCGCCATCTTTGCGCCGGTGGTGGCCCCATACAGCTTTGAGGAGATCGACCCCATGGCCCGCCTGTCCGGCCCCAGCGCCCAGCACCTCCTGGGCACCGACGAGCTGGGCCGCGACGTGTTCAGCCGCCTCATCTACGGCTCCCGGCTGAGCCTGCTGGTGGGCATCCTGCCCACCCTGATCTCTATGTTCATCGGCGTGGTGCTGGGCCTGATCTCCGGCTACTTCGGCGGTAAGGTGGACTACGTCATCATGCGCCTGGCCGACATCATGCTGGCCTTCCCCAGCCTGCTGCTGGCCATGGTGGTCATGTACACCCTGGGCTCCAGCACCATCAACATCTTCGTGGCCCTGGCCCTCATCAACTGGGCCAGCGTGGCCCGGGTGGTGCGCAGCCACACCCTGAGCCTGAAGGAGAGCGAATACGTGGAGGCCGCCCGCTCCATCGGCGTGTCCAGCACCCTCATCATGCTGCGGCACGTGCTGCCCAACTGCGTGCCCTCCCTCATCGTGCTCTTCACCCTCAACGTGCCCTCCGCCATCCTGTCGGAGAGCTCCCTGAGCTTCCTGGGCATCGGCGCCCAGCGGCCGGCGGCCTCCTGGGGCCTCATGGTCACCGACGGACAGCAGTTTTTGTTCAACCAGCCCTGGCTCTGCCTGGCGCCCTGCGTGGCCATCATGATCGTGGTGCTGGCCTTCAACTTCCTGGGCGACGGCCTGCGCGACGTGCTGGACCCCTACATGAAGAACCAGTGAGGAGGAGACGATGGAAATGAAAGAACCTGCCATGGACTCCGACTACGTGCTGGAGATCCGAAATCTCCGCTCCTCCTTTTTCACCCGCAAGGGTGAGGCCCCGGCCGTCAACGACGTCACCATCCAGGTGCCCCGGGGCAAGATCATCGGCATCGTGGGAGAGAGCGGCTGCGGCAAGAGCATGACCGCCAAGTCGGTGATGGGACTGCTGAAGTACCCCGGCCGGGTGGTGAGCGGCCAGATCCTGCTGGAGGGCCGCAACATCGCCGGCATGAAGGAGCGGGAGCTGCGCAAGATCTGCGGCGACCAGATCACTATGATCTTCCAGGAGCCCATGACCAGCCTGAACCCCGTGGTCAAGGTGGGCAAGCAGGTCAGCGAGGCGCTGCTGCTGCACCACAAGGAGCTCAGCCGGGCCCAGGCCAAGGAGCAGTCCATCGAGATGTTCCGGAAGGTGGGCATCAACGAGCCCGAGAAGCGCTATGAGTGCTACCCCCACGAGCTCTCCGGCGGCCTGCGCCAGCGTGTGATGATCGCCATGGCCATGGTCTGCCGGCCCAAGCTGCTCATCGCCGACGAGCCCACCACCGCCCTGGACGTCACCATTGAGGCCCAGATCCTGCAGCTGATGAAGCAGCTCCGGGACGAGATCGGCATGAGCATCATCATCATCACCCACAACCTGGGCGTGGTGGCCGAGCTGTGCGACTACGTCTACGTCATGTACGCCGGAAAGATCATGGAGCAGGCGGAGACCTTCGAGCTCTTCGACCACACCGCCCACCCCTATACCAAGGGCCTGATG
>CAUBHZ010000193.1 GCA_958435885.1 uncultured Intestinimonas sp.
GCTTCGCCCTGGCGGTGAAGGAGGGCACCGACTTCTACGGTACCTACAAGACCCGGCGCATCGCCAGCAAGTATCCCAACGTTGCCCGTGCCTTCTTTGCCAAGAAGGGCATGGACGTGGACATCATCAAGATCGAGGGCTCTGTGGAGCTGGCGCCCATCCTGGACCTGGCCGACGCCATTGTGGACATCGTGGAGACGGGGTCCACCCTGAAGGCCAACGGCCTGGTGCCCATCGAGGACGTGGCCCAGGTGAGCGCCCGGCTCATCGTCAACACCGCCAGCATGAAGCTCCACAAGGCGGCCATCGACGACTTTATCAGCCGCTGCGAGCGGGAATTGGAGAGACGGTCATGATCGAGATCATCAAAGCCGACGGGCAGGCGGAACAAGCCCGGATCGCCGCCATGCGGGCGAGAGCCGCCCAGGTGGGGGCCGACATTCAGAAGGCGGTCTCCGCCGTCATGGCGGACGTAAAGGCCCGGGGCTATGAGGCCGTGAAGGAATACTCCCTCAAATTCGACCACAAGGAGCCCTACGAGCTCACCCAGGAGGAGCTGGAGGCGGCCTATGACCGCTGCCCCAAGGAGCTCATTGCCGCCCTGGAGCGCGCGGCGGCCAACATCCGGGACTATAACGAAAAGCTGCTGGTGAAGAGCCAGGAGTGGATATCCCCCGACGGGGGCGTTGTTGGGCGGGTAGTCCGGGGCCTGAGCCGGGTGGGCATCTATGTGCCCGGCGGCACGGCGGCCTACCCCAGCAGCGTCCTCATGAACGCTGTCCCCGCCAAGGTGGCGGGGGTGGGGGAGATCGTCATGGTGACACCTCCCACCGAGAATCTGAGCGACGCCGTCCTGGCCGCCGCCAGGATCGCCGGGGTGGACCGCTGTATCGCCGTGGGCGGCGCCCAGGCGGTGGCCGCCCTCACCTACGGGGCGGGCTTCATCCCCAAGGTGGACAAGCTGGTGGGGCCGGGCAACGCCTTCGTGGCCACCGCCAAGCGCATGGCCTACGGCGAGCTGGATATCGATATGGTGGCCGGTCCCTCCGAGGTGCTGGTCGTCGCCGACGGCAGCGCAGACCCCAAGTTTGTGGCCGCCGACCTCCTGAGCCAGGCCGAGCACGACAAGCTGGCCTCCGCCGTGCTGCTCACCGACTCCATGGAGCTGGCGAAGGCGGTGGACGCCGAGATCGTCCGCCAGACCGGCTACCTGAGCCGCTCCGAGATTATGGAGTGTTCCCTCCGGGACTTCGGCTGCGCCATCGTCTGCAAGGATCTGGACAACTGTGCCGCCCTGGCCAACGAGATCGCCCCGGAGCACCTGGAGATCGTCACCGCCGATCCCCGGGCCCTGCTGCCCAAGATCAAGAATGCCGGCGCCGTCTTCCTGGGGAGCTGGTCCCCAGAGCCCCTGGGGGACTACCTGGCCGGACCCGACCACGTGCTGCCCACCAGCGGCACCGCCCGGTTCTTCTCCCCCCTGAGCGTGGACAGCTTCCTCAAGACCATGAGCGTCATCCAGTACGACCAGGGAAGCCTGGAGCCCATCAAGGACCAGATCATCGTTCTGGCCGAGGCGGAGAAGCTCACCGCCCACGCCAACTCCATCCGGGTGCGCTTTGAGTAAAGGAGGAGGAATATGAGAGAGGCCACACTGAGCCGTAAGACCAAGGAGACCGACATCCGGCTCTCCCTCGCCCTGGAGGGTGGGGAGGTGGCGGTGTCCACTGGCATCGGCTTTTTCGACCACATGCTCACCGCCTTTGCCTTCTACGGCGGCCTGGGGCTGAAGCTGGAGGTGAAAGGGGATCTGGAGGTGGACGGCCACCACACTGTGGAGGACGTGGGCATCGTCCTGGGCCAGGCCATGCGGGAGGCCCTGGGGGACCGGAAGGGCATCCACCGGTTTGCCTCCGCCTACATCCCCATGGACGAGGCCCTGTGTCTCACCGCCCTGGACTTATCCAACCGCCCCTTCCTGGTCTTTGATGCCGACATGCCCCAGCCCATGATCGGGGCCTACGATTCCTGCCTCACCGAGGAGTTCATGCGGGCTTTTGCGGTGAACAGCGGCCTGACCTTACATATGAAGTGTCTCTATGGGAAAAACGCCCACCACATCACAGAGGCCCTTTTCAAGTCCCTGGGGGTGGCTGTGAAGGAGGCCGTGGCCATCACCGGCACCGGCGTCACCTCCACCAAAGGGGTACTGTGATGAAACGGGAATTGGGCCTGGGCTACTGCGGCCTGGTCTGCTGCCTGTGCAGTGAGAACGAGACCTGTCCCGGCTGCCGGGGCGGAGGCTGCACGGAAAAGACTTCGTGCAAATGCTATCGCTGTTGTGTGGAGCACGGATATACCGGGTGCTGGGACTGTCCCGACTTTCCTTGTACGGGAACCATCCTGGACAAGCCACGGGTCCGGGGCTTTGCCTGCTTCGCGGCGCGGTATGGGGTGGAAAAGCTGCTGGACTGCCTGGCGCGGAACGAAAGGGCGGGGGTGGTCTATCACCATCCCGGTGCTCTGACCGGGGATTATGACCAGCTGGAGCATGAAGAGGCTCTTTTCCGACTCTTATTGGAAGGAGAAACGCAGACATGAGCTACACCGCCATCGTGGACTACGGCGTGGGCAACCTGAAGAGCGTCACCAACGCCATGGCCTACCTGGGCCTGGAGAGCAAGGTCACCGGCGACGCCGGTGACCTGGAACGGGCCGACGCCATCATCCTGCCTGGCGTGGGGGCCTTTCCCGACGCAGCCGAAAAGCTGCGGGGGACGGGGCTGGACAAGACCATCGTGGCCCAGGCGGCCCAAAAGCCCATTCTGGGCATCTGCCTGGGGATGCAGCTCCTCTTTGAACTGGGGGAGGAGGTGCGGCCCTGTGCCGGTCTGGGCCTGGTGGGCGGCAGCGTGAAAAAGATAGAGACCCCCTATAAGCTGCCCCACATCGGCTGGAACAGCCTGACCTTCCCCAATCCCTCCCCCCTCTTTGCCGGGGTGGAGCCGGGGAGCTACGTCTACTTCGTCCACTCCTTCTGCGCCGTGGCCAGCGATCCCGACGACGTCATCGCCCAGACCGACTACGGCGTGCCCGTGACCGCCGCCGTGGGGAAGGGGAACGTGTACGGATGCCAGTTCCACCCGGAGAAGAGCGGCGAGGTGGGGCTGCAGATCCTGAAGAATTTTGGAGGGCTGAATCGATGATCCTGCTGCCTGCCATCGACATGAAGGACGGCCGCTGCGTCCGTCTGAAAAAAGGGGATTTTGACACGGTCCACCAGGTGGCCAACAGCGCCCTGGAGACCGCCCGCCGCTTTGCCGACGCCGGCGCCGCCTGGGTCCACATGGTGGACCTGGATGGCGCCCGGGACGGCGCCCGGAAGAATTTCCCCTTCATCTATGAGGTCATCCAGCAGTCCGGCTTGAAGGTGGAGCTGGGGGGCGGCATCAAGACCGTCCCCGACCTCATCACCGTGGTGGAGTCCGGCGTGGCCCGGGCCGTCATCGGCTCCGCCGCCGTCACCCACCCGGAGGTGGTCACCTACGCCTTGAAGCAGTGGGGTCCCGAGCGGGTGGCGGTGGGCATCGACTGCCTGAACGGCAAGGTGCGCACCGCCGGCTGGGAGGAGGACGCCGGGCTGGATGCCGTGGCCTTTGCCAAGCAGATGGAGGCGCTGGGGGTGCAGACCATTGTCTACACCGACATTGCCACCGACGGCATGCTCTCCGGCCCTTCCTTTGACCAGCTTGCCGCCCTCCAGAAGACAGTGGGCTGCCGCATCGTGGCCTCCGGCGGGGTCACCACCCTGGACGACATCAAGCGCCTGCGGGACATGGGGCTCTACGGCGCCATCATCGGCAAGGCCTATTACGCCGGGACCCTGGACCTGGCGGAGGCGGTAAAGGAGGCGGGTCCCCAATGCTAGCCAAACGGATCATCCCCTGCCTGGACGTCCGGGACGGTCGGGTGGTGAAGGGGGTCAACTTCGTCAACATCCGGGACGCCGGCGACCCGGTGGAGCTGGCCAAATACTATTCCGACCAGGGGGCCGACGAGATCGTCTTCCTGGACATCACCGCCACCAGCGACGCCCGGGACACTGTGGCCGACGTGGTGGAGCGCACCGCCGCCCAGGTCTTCGTCCCCCTTACCGTGGGGGGCGGCATCCGCACCCTGGAGGATTTTCGGCGGCTTCTCCGGGCGGGGGCGGACAAGATCTCGGTGAACTCCGCCGCCGTGGCCCGGCCGGAACTCATTGCCGAGGCAGCGGAGCGGTTCGGCTCCCAGTGTGTGGTGCTGGCCGTGGACGCCCGGAGCCGAGGTGATGGCACCTGGGAGGTGGTGGTGGCCGGCGGGCGCAAGCCCACCGGTATTGACCTCATCGAGTGGGTGAAAAAGGGAGAGGCCCTGGGGGCGGGGGAGATCCTGCTCACCTCCATGGATGCCGACGGTACCAAGGCCGGCTTCGACCTGGCCATGACCAAAGCCGTCACCGACGCCGTCTCCATCCCCGTCATCGCCTCGGGGGGCTGCGGCTCCCTGGCCCACTTCGCGGAGGTGTTTGAAAAGACCGACTGCGACGCCGCCCTGGCGGCCTCTCTGTTCCACTTTGGGGAGCTGACTGTACCCCAG
>CAUBHZ010000194.1 GCA_958435885.1 uncultured Intestinimonas sp.
TCCCTGATCTACCCGGAGCTGACCACCCCCCTGGACTACCTGCCCGGGGACGCCGCCGCCGTATGTGACGGCCTGGCGGAGCTGGACCAACTGGTGTCCTCCTACGGCGGCCGCTTCTACTATGTGGGCCTCCCCCTGCAAAACGCCTTCTACTACGATCGCTACCCCGACTACCTGGAAAACCGCTACTGGCACATCTCCGCCATGACGGAGGCCTTCGCCGGGGCCATGGAGGACCGGGGGCTGGCCTTTCTGGATATGGAGCCCATCCTCCGGGCCGCTCAAACCGATAACCAGCCCCTCTACGCCGCCTCCGACCACCACTTTAACTACTACGGCGCCTACCTCACCTACCGCACCGTCATGGAGCGCATCACCGCCGACCTGGGCCGGGACCTCCCCGTCCTGACCGCCGATGATCTCACCTTTCAGGCCCTGGAGAACCCCTTCCTGGGCTCCCGGAACCGGAAGCTCTACGGCCTGTGGCCGGGCTCCGAGTCCCTGACCATCGGCGTCCAGCGGGAGCCGGTGGCCTTCGACCGGACGGACAACGGTCTTCCGGTCCCCGCCCAACTCTTCCGGCTGCCCGCCACCCCCACGGAAACCGTGGACTACAACGTCTACATGGGGGGAGACGTGGCCGAGACCGTGCTCTCCACCCACCGGCCGGAGCTCCCCGACCTGCTCATCTTCGGGGACTCCTTCACCAATCCCCTGGAGACCCTCTTCTACACCGGCTTTGACGAGACCCGGTCTCTGGACCTGCGTTATGCCGACGTGAGCCTTCTGGACTATGTCTCGGAGCACCGGCCCGACGTGGTCCTCTGTGTCCGGGACGACACCGCCTACCTTTCCACCGATGGAAACGGCCACATCCACTGAGAAACGGCATAAAAAACGGACCCGCATGTTGTTCAGACATGCGGGTCCGTTTTTTTGTGCTTCAGTCAAACCAGCGCTCCAGGCAGTCCCGGACGGCGCCCTCGTCGTTGGAGCAGACCACGGCGTCGGCCACGGCCTTCAGCTCGGGGGCGGCGTTGGACACCGCCGCACCGATGCCGGCCAGCTCCAGCATCTCCTTGTCGTTGGGGGCGTCCCCCACGGCCACCACCTCCTGGGGATCGATACCCTCCATCTCCAGGATCACCGACAGGGCCGTCCCTTTGGAGACCCCCAGGGGGAGGATCTCCAGATAGGTCTCCTCGGAGAAGACCGTCCGGCCCAGGCCGGGGAGCTGGGGGTCCAGCCACGCCTTGACCTCCAGCAGGGCCTCGTGGTCCTGGGTCATGAGGGTCTTGTTCCAGGGACGTGGGGAGGTGTCCACCGTGGTGGGCAGGGCCGGGCGCTTCTCCTTTGCGATGAGCCCCTCCACGTAGGGGGTCACCCGGAAGGAGCAGAAGCCGTCCAGGCCGTAGTAGGCCACGGCCCCCATTTGGGGGAACCGGGCGATGGCCTCCTTCATGATGGGGCAGACCTCCTTGGGGAGGACCCACCGGCGCAGGATGCGGTCGCCTCCCACCAGGTCCACCACCTGGCCACCGTTGCCGGTGACCACGGGGAGATTGATGCAGGGCAGCAGCTCGGGGAAGACCCGGATGGCCGCCGGCGCCCGGCCGGTGGCCACGGTGAAGAGGCCGCCTCTGGCCACATGGCGGCGGATGGCCTCCAGGTTCTCCCGGGAGAGCTGGGAGTGTTCGTCCAGCAGGGTATGGTCCATATCCGAGACCAGCAGACGTCGCTTCACAGGGCCGCGCCTCCCGTCTCGGCCTTCTGTGCATACCGCCGGGCCAGCTTGACGCCGGAGAGGAGGATGGCGAAGAGGAACCAGAAGATGACCATGACCCGGGGATAGTTCCACAGGTAGTCGGCCAGACAGTCCACCAGGATGCCGGCCACCGCCGCAGCGGCGCCGATGGTGATGAGACGCACCTCATGGGGACAGTGGAGCTTGCAGGCCTTGGCGGCGGACTTGAGGCCGCAGATCATGGCCGCCACATAGGAGATCACGCCCATGAGGCCGGTCTCCAACCAGATCTGGAGGTACAGGTTGTGGGAGTGGACGAAGGGGGCGGTGCCGTGGTAGAGGTTCATGTCCTTGATGGCCAGGCGCACCGCGTCGGTGCCCAGGCCGGCGCCCCGGATGGGGCGGGTCTCGATCATCTTCAGGGCCGCGGCGTACAGGGGGAAGCGGCTGGAAGTGGAGGAGTCCTCCAGGTTGAAGATGGTGAGGATTCGGTTGAAGATGGTGTCGGGCAGGAAGGGGATGGCGCACAGGCCCAGCAGCAGGAAGCCGGGGATGAGCTTGCGGTTCCACAGGAACACGAATACAACCGCGGCAAAGGCGGCACCGATCCAGCTGGCCCGGTTGTAGGTCATACCCAGAGCAATCACACCTACCGCAGCTGCGCAGACCGCGCCGATCCTCCCCCACCAGGAGCGGCTGCACAGCACCAGAGCCACCGCCAGGGGGAGGAGCATCACCAGCACCTCGCCAAAGGCGTTGGGGTTTTCAAAGACAGAGTATACACGGCCGGGCATGCCCTCGTTGAGGAGAGGGTCCACATAGGAGTAGTTGACCTCCACACCCTGGATGCGCTGCACCACGCCGTAGGCCGAGGTGCCGAAGAGGGCCAAGCTGGCAAAGCCCGCCAGACGCTTGAGGTCGTCGGCGTGCTCCACGGCGCTCACCGTCACCCCCACACACAGCATGGCCGTGATGTGGAAGAAGAGAAAGCGCATGGAGACGCTGGAGGAGTAGGACACCGGCCAGGCCAGACACACGGCGCCGGCGAAGATGAGGGGATAGGGACCCACGCTCTTCAGGTCCACCCGCAGGGACCGGTTCCCCATGCCGCCCACGATGAACAGCAGGGCCATGAGGATGAAGCCCAGGAGGGAGTACCGGTTGTCCCAGTGCTCGTAGGGGTAGATCATGATGCCCACCATGAGCCAGCCGATGGCGGCAGGGGTCTGGGCGCCCATGGCAAAGCCCAGCTGGGCGAAAAAGCTGTGGTCAAAGAGATTTTTCCCCTTCCGGTAGATCCAGTGGAGGATGGCGGCGGGGAGGTTGATGATGGTCTCGGCCAGAGCGCAGAAGAAGCTGTCCCGCCAGGCTTTTGGGAAGATGCCGTCCCGGACCAGCAGATTCATGAGGGCACTGCCGTGGAACCAGCGGGTCCACACCCGGGAGATGCCCCGGAGGAGCCTGCACACGCCGCTGCCCTCATACCAGCGGTACACCACATACCAGATGGAGAGCAGAACGCGCCCCACCACACTGTTTTCCATAACTTCCAAACAGAATACGCCTCCTTACCGCCGGTTCTTCACGGCGTACATCAGGCTCAAAAGCCCAAACCACCGCCGGCGGACCAGTCCGGCCACCAGCTGCTTGTTCCGCCCCATGCCCTGGGGGTTCAAATCCCGGATGGCCTCCGCCATGCCGGGCTCCCGGGTGAAGCCCTCCACCCGGCGGCGCTTCTCCGCCAGCGGGGCTGGATTACCGGGGGCGAACTCGTTGCCGATGGCGATGAGGAGCCCCGCCCAGCAGGTGCTCTGCCGCCATTGGGGGTCGTCCCCCTCCAGGCCGTACCGCTCCACCACGGCCTCCTTGGCCGCCAGGAAGCGGCGGAAGGTGTCCATATAGTCGGGCAGGTAGTTCCGGGTCACAGAGGCGGGATTCTGCAAATAGTAGTAGAGGGGCTCGTTCACCATGGCCAGCTTCCGGGCCAGGCAGAAATACTCCATCAGGAAGAGCTCGTCCTCCAGATAGGCGCCGGAAAAGCGGATGGCATGGTCCATGATGATGGATCGTGAGAAGAGGAACCGCCAGATGAAACCGTTGAGGACCTCTCCGGGCTTTCCCAGACGCTGGCCCAGGAGCCGGTCCACGATGCCTTTCCGGATGGCCCCGGCGTCGTACACGCCGGCGGGCAGGGCCCCCGGCTCGGCCCACTTCTCGCCGCCGGGCTGGATGTTCCAGTGGGCGCAGCCGGCGGAGTCGGCTCCCGCCCCCTCCAGGGCCCTCAGCAGGGTCTCACAGGTATGGGGTTCGATCCAGTCGTCGGCGTCGATGAAGAGGATGTAGTCCCCCTTCGCCTCCTCCATGCCCAGATTGCGGGCGGAGGAGACGCCGCCGTTGGGTTTATGAAAGACCCGGACCCGGTCGTCCTGGCCGGCGTAGTCGTCGCACAGAGCGCCGCTGCCGTCGGGGGAGCCGTCATCGATGAGGAGGAGCTCCCAGTCGGCAAAGGTCTGGGCCAGGACGGAGTCCACGCACTTGGCTAACACGTTCTCCGCCTTGTAGACGGGGACGATGATGGAGATATTTGGCATACGCCGCCTCCTTGCCTGGTTTTGATCTTTTCATTATACCGTCCTTTCCCGGGAAATGCAACAGCGGCGGAGGTCCGAAACGGCAAAAAGGAGGCCCGGAGCCATGCTCCGGGCCTCCTGAGCCTGTCGACAAAGTCGACAGGCTCTCTCAAAAATGCAAGCATTTTTTCGAAGAGATGCAGGCCGCTGCATCGCACTTCGTCGGGGCAAAGTCCGCACCGCTCATCCCGGCCTGATGGCCAGGCATCGCTCCGCTTCCTTGCCCCTCCTCTCCCAAACAAGCCCACTTTGTTGTG
>CAUBHZ010000195.1 GCA_958435885.1 uncultured Intestinimonas sp.
GGTCCAGATCTTCAAAAACTCCGCTTTTCTGTCCATGGTCTATACCTCCACACCTTGAAAGGTTTCTTTGATGGTTTTCCCGCGCACCTCGAAAGCCACGATATGGAACCGCCCCATGGGGTGGATATAGTCCACACGGCCCCGCATGGGCCGCCGGATTGCCTTTCCGTGCGCCTCCTCGAAGATGGTTTCCGGCGTCCGCACCACTTCCTGGCCGATTTCCAGCCGGGCCGGGCGCCGCCTCCGTTCGTTCATTGGTTCCTCCTATTCTGCCGGCGGAACCTCGTTCCCCCATGCGTCCCACCCTGGGGCGCGGTCCCGGGCGAACAGTTCCAGCCGGGGAACGTCCCCCAGCAGTTCCACGATCCGCCGGCGCGTTTCGTCTGGTTTCTTGCTGTGCCCCTCAAAAGGGGCCTCGATCACCTGGTGGACCCGGTGACTGCGGACCCGCTCCCGGGCCTTGAACCCCTGGGACACCCCCAGCAGGCAAACCTCCGCGTTTGCCCTTGTGTAGGCGCCCATGCCCCAAAAGTTTCCGCCGTTCTTCCGGTTCTTTTTGATCCACACGAAAGCAGCGGTTTTGTAGACGAACCCCCACGCCTCTAGGACCTTGATCGCCTCCGCGATGTTTGGGAAAGTTGCCCACATGAAACAGACTGCCCCCCCCCCGCAGATTTTCCGCACTGGCAATTTGCATATATCCTCGGTGGTCATGGTCTGGTAGTGCTTGGCGGCGTTCCCTCGGCTCTTGGCCGTGGTCCCGTGCTGCCGGTACTCCCACGGGGGATCCGCATAAATCACCTGGTATTCCTTATCAGGTAGCGGGAGAAAGTCCGCCATTTTCGGCACCCCTTTCTATCCGCCGGCGCTCCGCCGCCGTGACGCACTCCTCCACCATGCCCCGCTCCCGGAGGCCCTGCAGGTCTATGTACTTGTACGCGCCCCATACCAGCCGCCCGGTTTCTTTTTCGTCAATGTCGATTTTCAGGAGGGGGCGGCCCATGCAGGCAGAGAGAAAGGCGCGGCCCTTCTCCCGCTCCGTGGCCCACTCCAGGGCATAGTCAGGGGTGCGCGGGTACTTTGTAAACGTGGTTTTTCTCATGGGCGGCAGGTTGTCCACGTACTCCGCCACCAGCCTGTAAAGGCTGGTTTTCGTCGCTTTCAGCCTCACCATTTCCCCAGCACCTCCTCCCGATACCAGGCCAGGATCTTCTTTTCGTACTTCTTGCGGGTTCTCTTTTTCTTGGTGTGCCGGTATCGGTTGAACGCCGGCCGGTAGTAGCACGACGCCCAGCGCATGGCGGTTTCCAGTTCGTGCTTTGCCTCGATCTGCGCCGCCACCGAACGGATCCAATTTGTGAATACTTCCGCAGCGGCCTCCATTGTTCTGGCCACATTGTTCCATGCTTTTGCGATCTCCTCCGCCAGTTCGCGGTTGAAGGCGTCCTCGCTGATACACATTTCTCCCGCTTTTTCCCTAATGTCGTCTATGGCTTCCCCTTCCAGGTAAACGCCCGGCCGCTCCTCCCCCGGGTAGATCTCCTGGATCTCCCCGTCCATGATCCCAACCAGTGTCCCGTCCGGCTCCTCATAAATGGCAATTTTGCCGGTGTCCTTTTCGTCAGGTCCCATCCGGCCAGCCCTCCCCCCGTTGGTGGCCCATAAGGATCTGGTGTCCCATTTCCCCCAGGGCGTGGCGCATGACCTCCAGTTCCAGCAGGTCGGTGTACTTCATCCCGTACCCCTCCAGCATGGTGGCCAGCCTCTTGGCCTTTTCCGTGGTTTTTCTCACGGCCTCCCGCTCCTTGGCCATGTCCTCCGCGTCGAACTGTTCCTGCAGGTCCTCCAGGTCAATCTCCCCGGCCGCGATCTTCTGGCAGAACTCCACGGCCTCCTCCCAGGTAAATTCCCGGTATCCCGCCGTGCTGATCTCTCTCCCGGTCCCTCTTGTGTCGTAGCAACTTACGGTGTGGCCCCGCTCCGGTGCGTCCCACGGATGGAATATCCGAAAAATGATCCCATCCTGTCGCCCGGCCATGGTGCCGCGTCCTTCCCGCCGCCACTTAATTTCCTTTCGTTTCATGGCGTATCCTTTCCGGCGGCTTACTGTTTCGCCGCCTGTTCGCTGGCGGTGGGCTTACGGGCTTTTCTGCCCCGCCGCTCCAGGGACTGCTGCACCTTCCGCTGGGCCAGTTCCGCGCTATACCGCAGGCGCTGATCCGGCAGTCTGGACCCGTCCCGGCCCCGGGAAAGTTCGGTGTAAACCACGTCCAGGGATTTCCCGGTTTCTCCGGCGATCTCTTTCGGGGACAGCCCGCTTTCCCACATTCTCTGAATTTCCATCCGGTCCCCGATGGTTCTAAAAGCATAGTCGGCCATGTCCTCACCTCCAAACGGCCAAAAAAATTAGGTCACACTCGGTCGTTGACCTTGTGTAACCTAATCTTAATGGCTGCCTTTTTTCAGTTTTTTCTCCGAAGGGCTTGACATTCGTCCAGAAGCGTGGTAATATAATCTACGCTGCTTGGACGATTAGCTCAGCTGGTATGAGCATCCGCTTGACGTGCGGGAGGTCACAGGTTCAAGTCCTGTATCGTCCACCAGATCGATCCCCCGGTGCCGCAAGGCTCCGGGGGATTTTGTTTTGCTCACAAACAGGTTTTAGCCTTATTTTTAGCCTTCTTCCACATACCTCCCAAGGATTCAGCAGAAAAACCGGGCATCTCAAAAAAGAGATACCCGGTTTTTGTTTTCATCGGAATTTGCAGCTGCTCTGGACCGTCGCATAGCTGACCAAGACCCATTGTCTCATATTCAGTTACGCCTCGGCGCCCGATTCCTCCGTCTCCTGGGCCACGACGATGAGCCTGCCGTTGCTGAGGACAGACCGGTCACAGGTGACCAGGGTGAGGATCTGGCGGCCGTAGACCGGCTCCACGCCCGTCTCGTAGTAGGCGGCGGCGCGGACCTGATCCATGTAGTCGTCAAAGGCGGCCTCGTCAGCAAAATCCACATCGGCGTGGGGCTTGAAGGCATCCTCGCCGGAGGAGGCGTCGTAGAGGAAGACGCCGATGATCTCATAGGTCCCGGCGTGGGTCATGGTCTCGAAGGAGATGAGGGGGTGCTCCTCCCAGAAAGCCTGCTTTCGGTAGGAGAGGAGGTCATGGAACATGACGCCGCTGTACATGTTGTGACCGTAGATGATGAAGTTGCCGCTGGGCGGGTCCAGGACGCAGCGGGCGTCCAGGAAGGGGATGCCGTTGATGTCGTACTCCTTCTGGAAGCTGCGGCGCAGATAGTACTCCGGCTGGTCGGCGGGCGGGAGCATGACGGGGTAGTCCACAGCGGTGCCGGGGATGGAGATCCAGCCGGCGAAGTCGGGGTTTTCGGCCTTCAGGGCGGCGAAGCCCTGGTCCGCCTCACCGGACTCCGCTGAGGTCCGGTCGGCCTCCCGGACGATGTTCCGCAGCTTGTCTACGCTCTCCTGGGTCCTCCGGTTCTGCTGCCAGTATCGAAAGAACCAGATCCCGCTGGCGGCCAGGACGGCCAGGCAGACCACCAGCAGGAGCCGACGTGCCCAGATACGTGCCGGTCTCACCTGGCTCATCTCCTTTCCTGTTTGTAAATAAGAGCCTGCCCGTGTATCGGCACGGGCAGGCTCTTTTTTCGGGTCAACTCAGGAGTCCTGCTCCTCTTTGCGGCGGCCGGTGACCAGCAGGTACACCAGTCCGCAGCCGCTGACCGCGGCCAGGGCCATCCAGAGGTAGAGGCCGCTGTCGTCGCCGGTCTGGGGCATGTCGCCCATGGGGACACCCTCCTCCACGATCTCCTGCTCGGTGGGAGGCTGGTCGCCCTGGGGCACGTCGGAGTCGCCGATGTCCACGTCGCCGTCGTCGCCGGGTCCCTGGGGGACGGGCCCGTCGGGGATGGTCACCGTCGGCGTGGGCGTGGGGGTAGGCGTGGGACGGGGCTCGTTGTCGTCATTGCCGCCGTCGTCGTCATCGTCGTCGGGGACGGGGACCTGCTCGGCGTAGAAGACCCAGTCTATGTAGGCGGCGGCCTTCTGGAAGTCGTTGCCCATCTGCAGGTCCACCTCCAGGTCCACGGTCAGGGCCAGGGAGTCGCCGGCGTCGAAGGTGCCCAGGAGCACGCCGCTCTTGCCGGTACCGGTGCCCAGGTGGGTGCCGTCGCCCAGGTCCTTGCCCGCGGCGTCCACGGTGATGTTGAGGTAGTCCAGGAAGTCCGCCGCGGAGACGACGGTGGAGGCGCCGCTGGCGGCGGGGTGCTCGGCGTCGCCCACGGTGGTGCACTCCCGGGCGTAGAGGTAGATGTAGAAGCTGTGGTCGTTGCCGCGGTCGGCAGCCACGGTGATGGTCTGGGACAGGGTATCACCGGGCAGCACACCCTCGAAGTTCTGGAAGAGGTTGTCACCGTCACCGGAGAGGGTGAAGGACGCGCCGCTTCTGGTCTCCACCAGGGTGACCTGGCTGTCGCCGCCGCCGGGCGCGGCGCTGGCCGCACCCAGGATGCTCCCGCAGAACACCAGGGCCAGGAGTACGGCGCCCAGACGTCTGCCCAAGTAATGTTTCGTCATGTCGCCGCCTCCTTTCA
>CAUBHZ010000196.1 GCA_958435885.1 uncultured Intestinimonas sp.
GATGTTGATGAGGCCGATGACCCCCAGGGCCTTGGCCAGAACATAGGTGTACTTGAGAATGGTCTCCTTGTGCTTCTCCTCGATGTGGAGGGGCGGGTAGACCGAGATGGAGTCGCCGGAGTGGACGCCGGCCCGCTCCACATGTTCCATGATGCCGGGGATGAGGATATCCTCCCCGTCGAAGACGCCGTCCACCTCCACCTCGCGGCCCATGAGGTACTTGTCCACCAGGATGGGATGCTCCTGGACCGTCTGGTTGATGATGCGCATGAACTCCACGATGTTGCGGTCGTTGTAGGCGATCTCCATGCCCTGGCCGCCCAGCACGTAGGAGGGCCGAACCAGGACAGGATAGCCCACCTCGTTGGCGGCGGCAAGGGCCTCCTCGGTGGTGAAGACCGTCTTGCCGGCGGCACGGGGAATCTTGCACTGCTGCAGGATCTCGTCGAACCGCTCCCGGTCCTCGGCGGCGTCCACGCCGTCGGAGGAGGTGCCCAGGATGGGCACGCCCATCTCGGTAAGGGCCTTGGCCAGCTTGATGGCGGTCTGGCCGCCGAACTGGACCACGGCGCCCCAGGGCTTCTCCAGCTCCACCACATTCTGGACGTCCTCGGGGGTCAGAGGCTCGAAATAGAGCTTGTCGGCCACGTCGAAGTCGGTGGAGACGGTCTCCGGGTTGTTGTTGATGATGATGGTCTCGTAGCCCAGGCGCTTGAAGGCCCAGACGGAGTGGACCGAGCAGTAGTCGAACTCGATGCCCTGGCCGATGCGGATGGGGCCGGAGCCCAGCACCAGCACCTTCTTCTTCTCCGGGTCGGCGGTATAGGCGTGGGCGGGAGCGGCGGCCAGAGACTCGCACACCGGGGCGTCGCCCCACTCGTGGGGCATGGCGGCCTCGTTCTCCTCGTCATAGGTGGAGTAGTAATAAGGGGTCTGGGCCTCGAACTCGGCGGCGCAGGTGTCCACCATCTTGAAGGCGGGAACGATGCCCATGGACTCCCGGAGGGCCTTGATCTCGGGCGCGGTCTTGCCGGAGAGGGCGGCGATCCAGGCGTCGGAGAAGCCCATCTCCTTGGCCTGACGCAGGGTGTGCTCGTCCAGGTGGCCGCGCTCCAGCTTGTCCTCCATGTCCACGATGTTCTTGAACCGGTCCAGGAACCAGATGTCCATCTTGGTGATCTTGTTGATCTTCTCCGGGGAGAAACCGCGGCGCAGGGCCTCGGCCACCACGAAGAGCCGCTGGTCGTCCACGTTGACCAGGCGGTCCTCGATCTCCTCGGTGTAGAGGTCCTCCAGGCCGTCCATGCGCAGGGACTTCACCGGCAGCTCCAGAGAGCGGATGGCCTTCATGAGGGCGCCCTCGAAAGAGTTGCCGATGGCCATGACCTCGCCGGTGGCCTTCATCTGGGTGCCCAGGGTGCGGCTGGCGGTGGTGAACTTGTCAAAGGGCAGGCGGGGGATCTTCAGCACGCAGTAGTCCAGGGTGGGCTCGAAGCAGGCGGTGGTCTTGCCGGTGACGGCGTTGGGGATCTCGTCCAGGGTATAGCCCAGGGCCACCTTGGCGGCCACCTTGGCGATGGGGTAGCCGGTGGCCTTGGAGGCCAGGGCGGAAGATCGGGACACGCGGGGGTTGACCTCGATGACCGCGTACTCGAAGGAGTCGGGGTTGAGGGCCAGCTGTACGTTGCACCCGCCCTCGATCTCCAGGGCGGAGATGATGTTGAGAGAGGCGGAGCGGAGCATCTGGTACTCCCGGTTGGCCAGGGTCTGGGTGGGGGCCACCACGATGGAGTCGCCGGTGTGGACGCCCACGGGGTCGATGTTCTCCATGGAGCAGATCTGGATGACGTTGCCGGCGGAGTCCCGCATGACCTCGAACTCGATCTCCTTCCAGCCGGAGATGCACCGCTCGATGAGCACCTGGCCCACCCGGGAGAGGTGGATGCCCCGGTCGGCAATCTCCCGCAGGGAGGGCTCGTCGTAGGCGATGCCGCCGCCGGAGCCGCCCAGGGTATAGGCGGGCCGGACGATGACCGGATAGCCGATGCGCCCGGCGAACTCCACCGCGGCCTCCACGCTCTCCACCACGTCGCTGGTGACGCAGGGCTGGCCGATGGCCTCCATGGCGTCCTTGAAGCCCTGGCGGTCCTCCGCCTTGCGGATGGACTCCGGGCTGGTGCCCAGCAGGCGCACGCCGTACTTCTCCAGGATGCCCTGCTCGTGGAGGTTCATGGCCAGGTTCAGCCCGGTCTGGCCGCCCAGGGTGGGCAGGATGGAGTCGGGCCGCTCCTTGGCGATGACCTGCTCCACGCTGGCCAGGTTCAGCGGCTCGATATACACGTGGTCGGCGATGTCCTTGTCGGTCATGATGGTGGCGGGGTTGGAGTTGACCAGCACCACCTCCACACCCTCTTCCTTCAGGGCGCGGCAGGCCTGGGTGCCGGCGTAGTCAAACTCGGCGGCCTGGCCGATGACGATGGGCCCGGAGCCCAGCACCAGGACTTTTTTGATATTGGGATTCTTCGGCATTACCAGGCGCCTCCTTCCATCCGGCGGACGAATCGGTCAAAGAGATATTCCGTATCCTTGGGCCCGGGGCTGGCCTCGGGGTGGAACTGCACGGTGTAGACGTTGCCGTTGGTGTAGCGCAGGCCCTCCACGCTGCCCTCGTTGACGTTGACGTGGGAGACCGTGGCCACCTCGGGCTTGACGCTCTCGGCGGTGACCACATAGCCGTGGTTCTGGCTGGTGATGAAGACCCGGCCGGCGTCCAGGTCCTTCACCGGGTGGTTGGCGCCCCGGTGACCGAAGCGCATCTTCCGGGTCTCGGCGCCGGTGGCCAGGGCCATGAGCTGGTGGCCCAGGCAGACGGCGAAGATGGGGATGCCGGAGGCGTAGAGCTCCTTGATCTCGGCGATGATGGCCACGTTGTCGGCGGGGTCGCCGGGGCCGTTGGAGAGCATCACGCCGTCAAACTTCCCGGAGAGGATCTCCACGGCGGTGGTGTGGGCGGGAAACACGGTGACCTCACAGCCCCGCTCCTGGAGACAGCGGATCATGTTCTCCTTGACGCCGAAGTCCAGCAGGGCCACCCGCAGCTTCTGACGGGGGATGGAGGGATAGATCTGGACCTCCTCCCTGCTCACCCGCTCCACGGTGCCCTGGACCCGGTAGGCCCGGATGGGCTCCAGCAGATCCTGGACAGAAAAATGCTCCGCACAGGTGATCATACCATTCATGGTACCCTGACTGCGGAGTATACGGGTGATGGCACGGGTATCCACGCCCTGGATGCCCGTAATGCCGTGTTCTTTTAAATAATCATCCAGATCGCCTTCACAGCGGAAATTGCTGCCCCGCCGGGACAGGTGCCGCACCACGAAGGCCTCGCCCCAGGGGCGGGAGGACTCATTGTCTTCCGAATTGACGCCGTAATTGCCAATGAGGGGATAGGACATCACGATGCCCTGTCCGGCATAGGAGGGGTCGGTAAGGATCTCCTGATAGCCCACCATGGAGGTGTTGAACACCATCTCACAGATACGGTCCGCCGTGGCACCGATGCTCTCCCCTGCAAAGGTCATGCCGTTTTCCAGGATCAAGGTCGCCTTCATCTATCACAGCCCGCCTTTCCATTTCAGTTTATCCGTTCGATTTTAACCCAAATCCCTGCCCTTGACAACTGCATTTTCTTGCAGAATTTCAAAAACGTGTTTTTGTCCAAAATATATGGATATGGCAACCTTTTCTGCGGTCATTCCGCATTATACACTAAAAAATATGTAGTTTTCCTAATTATTTTTCTGGTGTATTTTTGGATGGAACCACATCCACCACCACTACCTCCGGCGGGTTGAAGATCCGGGGCACCCGGGTGGACTCCCGGGCCAGACCCCGGCTGACGATGAGGGTGCTCTCCCCCAGCTCATACCGGCCGCCGGCGAAGGCGGGGAGAAAGCCCTGGTTGGGTGCCAGGAGGCCGTTGAGGAGGAAGGGGATGCGCCACTGTCCCCCGTGGGCGTGGCCGGCTAGGATGAGGTCGAAGCCCAGGCCCTCGTAGGCGCTGGTCCGCTCGGGACGGTGGGTGAGCAGCAGGGAGAACCCCTCCCCCGCTCCCCCGGCGGCCCGGGAGAGCTGACTCTGCCAGCGGTCCGTCCCCACCGCCGGGTCGTCGATGCCGCAGATGTGGATGGGCTGGCCGTGAAAAACCACGGTGCTGCACTCCCCTTCCAGCACGGTGACGCCGCTGTCCGCGATGCGGGCTTTGATCTCCTCCGCCCGGCCGCTCCAGAACTCGTGGTTTCCGGTCACATAAAAGGTGGGATAGGCCCGGCCCAGGGTCTCGACGACGGTCCAGGCGTTCTCCTCCGGCAGGGCCGGGTCGTCGTCCAGAATGTCACCCCCCAGCAGCACCAGATCGGGGTGCTGCTCCTCCACCATGTCCAGCAGCTCCCGCTGACCCTCGCCGTAGTCGCAGGAGTGGAGGTCGGTGAGCAGCACCAGCCGGACGGATTGAGAGACCTTGGCGGACTCAACCGTATAGTGCCGCAGGGTGAGGCGGGTATTGAGGGCGGCGGCCGCCGCCGCGATGGCC
>CAUBHZ010000197.1 GCA_958435885.1 uncultured Intestinimonas sp.
CCGCCGTGGAACACCTGAAATAAGGACGATGTTTTGACAAAATTGGAGGTCATAAACATGGATAACAAAGAATTCTGGTTTGTGGTGGGCTGTCAGTTCCTGTACGGCCCCGAGGTGCTGGAGACCGTGGCCGCCCGCGCCGCCGAGATGGCCGACAAGCTCAATGCCTCCGGCAACCTGCCCTGCAAGCTGGTGTACAAGGTCACCGCCAAGACCAACAAGGAGATCGCCGATGTGGTCAAGGAGGCCAACTACGACGACAACTGCCTGGGCATCGTCACCTGGTGCCACACCTTCTCCCCCTCCAAGATGTGGATCAACGGCTTTGTGAATCTCCAGAAGCCCTACTGCCACTTCGCCACCCAGTATAACCGTGAGATCCCCAACGAGGAGATCGACATGGACTTCATGAACCTGAACCAGGCCGCCCACGGCGACCGGGAGCACGGCTTCATTGCCGCCCGTCTGCGCATGCCCCGCAAGGTCATCGCCGGCTACTGGCAGGACGAGGACGTGCAGAAGCGCCTGGGCGCCTGGATGCGCGCCGCCATCGGCGTGGCTGTCAGTAAGTCCCTGAAGGTCATGCGCTTCGGCGACAACATGCGTGAGGTGGCCGTCACTGAGGGCGACAAGGTGGAGGTCCAGGCCAAGCTGGGCTGGCAGGTCAACACCTGGCCGGTGGGCAAGCTGGTGGAGACCATGAACGCCGTCACCGATGCCGAGATCGACGCCCTTATGGACGTCTACAAGGCCAGCTACGACTTCGCCACCGACGATATGGAAACCGTCCGCTATCAGGCCCGGGAAGAGATCGCCATGAAGAAGATGATGGACGCCGAGGGCTGCAAGGCCTTCTCCAACACCTTCCAGGATCTCTACGGCATGAAGCAGCTGCCCGGCCTGGCCAGCCAGCACCTGATGGCCCAGGGCTACGGCTACGGCGGCGAGGGCGACTGGAAGGTGGCCGCCATGACCACCATCCTGAAGGCCATGGGCGAGAACGGCAACGGCGCCTCCGCCTTCATGGAGGACTACACCTACAACCTGGTCAAGGGCCAGGAGTACAGCCTGGGAGCCCACATGCTGGAGGTCTGCCCCTCCGTGGCCGCCGCCAAGCCCCGCATCGAGATCCACCCCCTGGGCATCGGTGACCGGGAGGACCCCGCCCGCCTGGTGTTCGAGGGCAAGGAGGGCGACGCCATCGTGGTCTCCCTCATCGACATGGGCGGCCGGCTGCGCCTCATCTGCCAGGACATCCACTGCGTCAAGCCCATCCTGCCCATGCCCAACCTGCCCGTGGCCCGGGTCATGTGGCAGGCCATGCCGGACCTCACCACCGGCGTGGAGTGCTGGATCACCGCCGGCGGCGCCCACCACACCGTCCTCAGCTACGACGTCACCGCCGAGCAGATGAAGGACTGGGCCACCATGATGGGTATCGAGTTCGTCCACATCGGAAAGGACACTACTGTGGAGGCTCTGGAGAAGGAGCTCTTCTACAACGACATCGCCTGGAAGCTGAAGGAGTTCTGAGCACGGGCGGTCCCGCCGCCGGGCAGAGGCTCCGTCCCTGCCCGGCGGAACTTTTGCGCAGGAAAGGAAGACGCATATGTTGGAAGCACTCAAGGAGCAGGTCTGCAAGGCCAACCTCCTGCTGCCCAAGCACGGACTGGTCACCTTCACCTGGGGCAATGTCTCCGGCATCGACCGGGAGCAGGGCCTCATGGTCATCAAGCCCTCCGGCGTGGAGTATGACGAGATGGGTCCCGACGACATGGTGGTGGTGGACCTGAAGACCGGCGAGCGGGTGGAGGGCCGGTATAAACCCTCCAGCGACACCCCTACCCACCTGGCCCTCTACCGGGCCTTCCCGGGGCTGGGCGGCGTGGTCCACACCCATAGCCGCTGGGCCACCTCCTTCGCTCAGGCCGGACGGGGCATCCCCGCCTTCGGCACCACCCAGGGGGACTACTTCTACGGCGAGATCCCCTGCACCCGGAAAATGACCCCCGCCGAGATCGGCGGCGAGTACGAGCTGGAGACGGGCAACGTCATCATCGAGACCTTCCAGAAGGGGAAGATCGACCCCGAACAGGTTCCCGCCGTGCTGGTCCACAGCCACGGGCCCTTCACCTGGGGCACCGATCCCTTCAACGCCGTCCACAACGCCGTGGTGCTGGAGGAGGTGGCCTTCATGGCCTTCCACGCCATGGCCCTCACCCCCGGCCTGCCCCCCATGCAGCAGGAGCTGCTGGACAAGCACTACCTGCGCAAGCACGGCCCCGGCGCCTACTACGGCCAGGGCTGACCGACGGGAGGAAAGGGAAACATGGACCAACTCGATCTTCGCCCCTTCGGCACTCTGCCCGACGGGCAGCAGGTGAAGCTCATCACACTGCGGAAGGGACGGCTCTCCTGTGAGATCCTCACCTACGGAGGCGCCCTGCGCGCCCTCACCGTCCCCGACCGGCAGGGCGGGGAGGCGGACGTGCTCCTGGGCCTGCCCACCCTGGAGGACTATCTGCACCAGGACAAGTTCCTGGGGGCTCTCATCGGCCGGTACGCCAACCGCATCGGCGGCAGCCGGTTCACCCTGAACGGGAAGGAATATCCCCTTCGGGCCAACGACGGGAAGAACCACCTCCACGGCGGCCCGGTGGGCTTTGACAAGCAGGTGTGGACCGTGGGGGAGGGAGGCGCCGACTTTGTCACCCTCACCCTCCACAGCCCTGACGGCCAGGAGGGCTACCCGGGCGACCTGGACGTTTCGGTGACCTACCGGCTCACCGAGGACAGCATCGTGCTGGATTACAGGGCCAGGAGCAGCGCCGACACCCTCTGCAACCTGACCAACCACGCCTACTTCAACCTCTCCGGCCACCAGAGCGGGCCGGTGACGGGACAGGGCATCCAGATCTACGCCCAGAGCTACACCCCCACCGATGCCGGGTCCATCCCCACCGGGGAGATCGCGCCGGTGGAGGGTACCCCCATGGACCTGCGCCTGGGCCAGGCCATCGGGGCGCGGGTGGACGAGGACTTCGACCAGCTCATCATGGCGGGGGGCTATGACCACAACTATGTGGTGGACGGCCCCGCCGGCGTGCTCCGTCCGGCCGCCCGGGCCTGGTCCCCGGACACCGGCATCACCATGGAGGTGCTCACCACCCAGCCGGGCATCCAGTTCTACTCGGGCAACTATCTGGACGGCTGTCCCGCCGGAAAGGGCGGGGCGCCCTATGCCAGGCGCTGGGCCTTCTGCCTGGAGACCCAGACCTTCCCCGATGCCCCCAACAAGCCCCAGTTCCCCTCGGCCCTGCTGGCCAGGGGGGAGGAGTATCACCAGACCACCGTCTACCGCTTCGGCCTGCGTCCCTGAGGGACCGCCGGAGATCATATGGAAAGGAGCCGTGCTATGACCGCTGATGAAAGAAAACGCCTCATGGCCCTGGCCTGCCAGGTGCGCATGGGCGTCATCGAGGGCACCCACGCCGCCAAGGCGGGGCACCCCGGCGGCAGCCTGTCCGCCGCCGACCTCTTTACCTATCTCTATTTCAAGGAGATGAACATCGATCCTGAGAACCCCCAGTGGGCCGACCGGGACCGGTTCGTCCTCTCCAAGGGCCACACCGCCCCGGGCCTGTACGCCGCCCTGGCCCTCCGGGGCTTCTTCCCCTGGGAGGAACTCCAGACCCTGCGCCACATGGACAGCCGCCTCCAGGGCCACCCCAACATGAACGAGACCCCCGGCGTGGACATGTCCACCGGCTCCCTGGGCCAGGGCGTCTCCGCCGCCGCCGGCATGGCCCTGGCGGCCAAGCACATGGGTAAGTCCTGCCGGGTCTACACCCTGCTGGGCGACGGCGAGATCCAGGAGGGCGAGGTCTGGGAGGCCATGATGTTCGCCCACCAGTACAAGCTGGACAACCTGTGCGTGGTTATCGACAACAACGGCCTCCAGATCGACGGCAACATCGCCGACGTCATGAGTCCCTATCCCATCCCCGAGAAGCTGCGGGCCTTCGGCTTCGCCGTGGCTGAGATCGACGGCCACGACTTTGACGCCATGGAGGCCGCCTTCACCCTGGCCCGGGAGACCAAGGGGGCGCCCTTTGCCATCGTCATGACGACCACCAAGGGCAAGGGTGTCTCCTACATGGAGAACCAGGCCGGCTGGCACGGCAAGGCGCCCAACGACGAGGAATATGAGCAGGCCATGGCCGAGCTGAAGGCCCGGCTGGCAGAAGTGGAGGCGATGTGAGATGGCCGATGTGAAGAAGATCGCCACCCGGGACAGCTACGGTAACGCCCTGAAGGAGCTGGGCGCGATCCACGATGACCTGGTGGTCTTTGACGCCGACCTGGCCGGCGCCACCAAGACGGGGACCTTCAAAAAGGCCTTCCCCGAGCGCCACTTCGACTGCGGCATCGCCGAGGGCAATATGATGGCCGCCGCCGCCGGCGCCTCCGCCATGGGGCTGGTGCCCTTCGTGTCCAGCTTCGCCATGTTCGCCGCCGGCCGCGCCTTTGAACAGGTCCGCAACTCCGTGGGCTATCCCCACCTGAACGTGAAGATCGGCGCCACCCACGGCG
>CAUBHZ010000198.1 GCA_958435885.1 uncultured Intestinimonas sp.
TGGTGACCTCCGGTCCCGGCGCCACCAACCTCATCACCGGCATCGCCACCGCCTATATGGATTCCATCCCCATGGTAGCCATCACCGGCCAGGTACCCAGCAATCTGCTGGGGCGGGATATCTTCCAGGAGGTGGATATCACTGGCGCGGTGGCCCCCTTCTCCAAGCACAGCTACCTGGTCAAGGACGCCAACGACATCCCCCGCATCGTCAAGGAGGCCTTTCACATCGCCTCCACTGGCCGGCCCGGCCCGGTGCTCATCGACATCCCCATCGATGTACAGGAGCAGTCCCTGAAAAAGTTCTACTACCCCGAGGAGGTCAGCATCCGGGGCTATAAGCCCAGCGTAAAGGGCAATGACCTGCAGATCAAGCGGGTGGTGGAGGCCATCTCCCGCTCCAAACAGCCTCTGATCTGCGCCGGCGGCGGCGTGTGGCTGGCCGACGCCAAAGAGGAGCTGCTGGAGCTGGCGGAGCGGTGCTCCATCCCTGTGGTCAAGACCATGATGGGGCTGGGGCTCCTGCCCACCGACCACCCGCTGAACATGGGGATGATCGGGGCCCACGGCAACCACTGCGCCAACAAGGCCCTGGCCAAGGCGGACCTGCTCATCATGGTGGGCACCCGGGCCGCCGACCGGGCCATGGTGGACCCGGGGGAGATCCAGCGCCGCATGGCCACCATCCACATCGACGTGGACCCGGCGGAGATCGGAAAAAATATGCAGGCCGCCATCCCTCTGGTGGGCAATGTGAAGGTCATCCTCCGGCAGATCCTGGACCGGGACGTGGCGGCCACCGACTCGGCGGCCTGGCTGGAAAAGCTGCGTGACTACCGGAAGGCGGAGCTGAACCGCGTCTTCCCCCGCCGGGCGGGCTCGGTCTTCCCGGGCACAGTCCTCCGCCGGCTGGGAGCCCGGCTGGACGACGATGCCGTCATCTGCGTGGATGTGGGCCAGAACCAGATCTTCGCCTGCAAATATATCCCCCAGAAGCACGGACGCCTTCTCACAAGCGGCGGCCTGGGCACCATGGGGTATGCCCTCCCTGCCGCTGTGGGGGCCAAGGTGGCCGGTCCCGACCGCCAGACTCTGGTGGTCTGCGGCGACGGCTCCTTCCAGATGGCCATGAACGAGCTGGCCGCCATCCGGGCGGCGGACATGGACATCAAGATCGTCCTGTTCCGCAACCACACCCTGGGTCTGGTCCACCAGATCCAGAGCAGCGCCCCCTACCACGGGCCCTTCGGTGTGGCGCTGGACGGCTCCCCGGACTTTGAGACCATTGCCGCCGCGTACCGGGTCCCCTGCATCCAGGTGGGGGACGAGGATCACCTGGACGAGGCGCTGGACCGTTTTCTGGGCACACAGGGCAGCTGTCTGCTGATTTGTGAGGTCCACCCCGACGTTGGGACCAATGACTGAGAGGGGGATAAGCCATGAAACAGACCATTTCCGTCCTGGTGGAGAACCAGGCCGGCGTTCTGAACCGGATCACCGGCCTGTTCTCCCGCCGGGCCTTTAACATAGAATCCCTGGCAGTGGGTGTCACCGATGACCCCACCATCTCCCGCATCACCATCATCGTGGACAGCGGCAACAGCGTGGTGGAGCAGGTGGAAAAGCAACTCAACAAGCTGATCGAAGTCATCAAGGTCCGCACCCTGGAGGAGAACAGCCTGATCGGCCGGGAGCTGATGATCCTGAAGGTGAACGCCAACAACAAGACCCGCCAGGATATCATGACCATCTGTGAGATCATGGGGGCCAAGGTGGACGATATCTCTCCCACCTCTCTCACCCTGGAGCTGTCCGATACTCCCGACCGGCTGGACACCTTTCAGTCCATGATGCGCCCCTTCTCCATCCTGGAGGTGGCCCGCACCGGGGTCATCGCCGTCCAGAAGGGCGGAGGGAAAATTTGATCGTGAGTCAGGAGATAAAAGTTCTGAGTCAGTAAGTGCGCTTCCGGCGCACAAATATAAAGCGGTCCGGCGAAGCCGGGCGCCTCAGCTCCTATCTCATCGTTCCTATCTGAACCAAAGGAGGCAGCAGCTTGAAAGTAAGAGCCACCCAGGCCATCCTGGAGTGCCTGCTGGAGCAGGAGGTGGACACCGTCTTCGGCTATCCGGGCGGGACCATCCTGAATCTCTATGATGAACTGTATCACTACCAAGATAAAATACACCACATATTGACCGCCCACGAGCAGGGGGCCTCCCACGCCGCCGATGGCTATGCCCGATCCACCGGCAAGGTGGGGGTGTGCTTCGCTACCTCGGGCCCCGGGGCCACCAATCTCACCACCGGCATCGCCACCGCCTATATGGATTCCTCTCCTGTGGTCTTCATCACCTGCAATGTCACTGAGGAGACCCTGGGCAAGGACGCTTTCCAGGAGGTGGACATCACCGGCATCGCCATGCCCATCACCAAGGCCACCTATCTGGTCCGGGACCCCCAGACCATCCCCGACGTGATGCGTCAGGCCTTTGCCGTGGCTGCCACTGGCCGGCCCGGCCCGGTGCTCATCGACTTTCTGAAGAACGTCACCTTCCCCACCACTATGATCGACTATGAGTTCATCCCCTGGAAGGAGAACCGCTCCTGCGGCAGCATCCGGGAGCTGAACCTGCGCCACGGCCTCAAGCCGCCGGAGCCTGACCTGGGGGATATCGACAAGCTGGTGGAGATGATCGCCCAGTCCCAGCGGCCGCTGCTCATGTGCGGCGGCGGCGTGGTCCGCGGGCGGGCGGACCGGCAGTTCCGGGAGTTTTCCGAGAAGCTGGACTGCCCCGTGGCCATCACCGTCATGGGGGGCGGCGGCTTCCCCGGTGCGCACCCCCTCACCACCGGCATGGTGGGGATGCACGGCACCCAGGCCTCCAACACCGCCTGTGACCAGTGCGACCTGCTCATCGCCGTGGGCTGCCGCTTCTCTGACCGGGTGGCTCTGGACCCTGCCTCCTTTGCCAGCCAGGCGAAGATCGTCCAGATCGATATCGACCGTTCGGAGATCGACAAGAACATCCTCACCGACCACCACATCATCGGCTCCGCCAAACGGGTGCTGGAACTGCTCAACCAGCGGGTCCCCCAGTACCACCGGGACGCCTGGAAGGAGCAGATCCTTTCCCTGAAGCGGGAGCCGGAGGTGGAGACCTCCCAGGTCCTTACTCCCAGGCAGGTGCTGGAGACCATCCGCCGCATGGCCCCCCAGGACACCATCGTGGCCACCGATGTGGGCCAGCATCAGATGTGGTCTATCCAGCATTTCCACTTCGACTACCCCGGCCAGCTGCTCACCAGCGGCGGCTTCGGCACCATGGGCTTCGGACTGGGGGCCGCCATCGGTGCCAAGGTGGGCAATCCGGACAAGGTGGTGGTCCACACCACTGGAGACGGCTGCTTCCGCATGAACTGCCACGAGCTGGCCACTGTGGAGCACTACCACCTGCCCATCATCACCGTCATCTTCAACAACGGCTGTCTGGGCATGGTGCGCCAGTGGCAGAACCTGCTCTACCACCAGCGCTTCTCCCAGACTACCCTGGACCGTGGCCCCGACTTCGTCAAGCTGGCCGAGGCATATGGACTGAAGGGCTTCCGGGTCTCCACCCGGGCGGAGATGGAGCAGGCCTTTGGCCAGGCCCTCCAGGCGGGGTGCGGCTGTGTCATCGACTGCCGCCTGGATATGGACGAGATGGTCCGGCCCATGGTGGCCGGCGGGGCCCATATCACCGACTTTCTGCTGAAATAAAGGGGGCTTCACCATGAGACCTGATATGAACAAGGACATCAAGCCCTACACGCTGTCCATTCTGGTCCAGGACATCCCCGGCGTCCTCAGCCAGGTGGCCCGCCTCTTCTCCCGCAAGGGCTACAACATCGAATCCATCGTCTCCGGCGAGTCGGGGGACCCCGGCGTGACCCGCATCACCATCGTGCTGCTGGGGGACGAGCTGATGATCTCCCAAATCGCCGCCCAGTGCCGCAAGCTCCTTCCGGTGATCGCAGTGAAGATCCTGGACGAGTCCACCTCCCTCCAGCGGGAGATGGCCCTCATCAAAGTCAAGACCCTGGACCGCAACGCCCGGGACGAGGTCATCCAGATGGCCAACATCTTCCGGGCCAACATCATCGACGTCAGCCGGGAGACTCTTACCGTAGCCATCTTCGGGGACCGGGACAAGACTGAGGCTCTGGTCCGCCTGCTGAGGGACTTCGGCGTGCTGGAGATCGCAAGAACGGGTACCATCGCCATCGAATGAGGGCGTAGCACCATATACGACGACAATAAGATCAAGGAGGAATATAACTATGGCAAAAATGTACTATGAGAAAGACTGCGACATCAACTACCTCAACGGCAAGAAGATCGCCATCATCGGCTATGGCTCCCAGGGCCACGCCCATGCCCTGAACCTGAAGGACTCCGGCTGTGACGTGTGCGTGGGCCTGCGCGCCGGCTCCAAGAACTGGAAGAACGCCGAGGACGCCGGCCTGAAGGTGATGACCGTGGCCGACGCCGCCAAGTGGGGCGACATCGTGATGATGCTCATCAACGACGAGGTCCAGGCCG
>CAUBHZ010000199.1 GCA_958435885.1 uncultured Intestinimonas sp.
GCCATCCTCGGTCTGGCCGCCGATGGCCAGGGTGAAGGTCTCGCCGGAGGTCAGGGAGACGGTGAGAAGGGAGGCGCCGTCCATGCCGCAGGCGGACAGCTCCTCCTGGTCCGCCTTAAAAGCGGAGCAGCTGTCCAGATATAGGGTGGACAGGTCGTACAGCCAGTCCTCCAGCCCGACGGTCCCCTCGGGCAGCGGCTGCCCGTCCAGCGACCATAGGGTGATCTCCTCCGTCTCCGTGGTGGTCTCATAGATGGGCTCCCCGTTCTCGTCGGTCTCGCCGGTTTCGGTCTCCACCTCCGTCTCCCGGGTCTCCACAGCGGAAGTCAGCTGGCGGACAGTGCCGTCGCTCAGCTCCAGCTGGGCGGAGGTGATGTTCTTCTCGTCCAGGTCAGGCAGCTGGGGCAGCTCCATCAGGTCCAGCAGTTCGCTGTCCAGGGAGGAGGTGATGGAGCCGTCCACCGTGTAGACCTCCGTCCCCCCGTCGAGCATGGCGTACCGGTGGCTGCCCCCAGGGTCCAGGCTGCCCAGAAGCAGGGTGGTGGACTCCCCGGAATCAGTGCGGGCGGTGAGGGTGTAGGCGGGCTCCTCCAGGCCGTAGTCGGCCAGTGCGTCGGGTTCCGGAATGATCCGCTCCGCCTTCAGGGCGGCCAGGTCCTCTCGGAGGGCGTCCAGCTCCGTGCCGTTCACCGGGAACTCGCTGTCCCCGTCCCAGGTCCAGCCCGTCTCCTCCAGGGTGAAGGAGAGGGGGCCGTCCCCGGAATCAAAGGAGAGGGCGGTGACATCGCTGAGCTGGAGCACATAGTCGGCCTGGGCGGCCTCCCGCTCCTCCTCCCCCGCGTTCCAGACCCGCAGGGCGGCGTAGGCGCCCAGCCCGACGGCGAGGACACCGGCGAGAGCCAAAAGCTGTTTTGTCTGTCGGTTCATCACAGTTTCCTCCGCTTGATCCAGTAGGCCAGGCCGCCGATCAGGACCCCCAGGGGGATGACGGCCAGATAGAGGGTGCTCCACATGCCCGGGTTGAGAACGGTGTTATAGGTGATTTCCAGGCTCTTGGCGGGGATGGAGATGGCGGAGATGTCCTCCATGCCGGAGGTGGCCGCGTTGAGGAAGATGTCCAGGTTCACCATGCTGGGGTTGAAGGTGAGGATGCTCTGGTCCACCACGCTCTCGGGGGTGAAGACGGTGAGGCGGGCGGTGCCGCCGTCGGTCTCCTCCTCCGCCTGGGCGCCCAGGATATAGGTGCCGGTCTGCCCGCCGGCGTCGGAGTAGCCGCTCTCCGTGGTGGTCATGAAGGGGGTCACGGTGATGGTGTCACGGACCGGATCGCACTGGGTCATGCCGTGGGCGCCGTAGATCAGAGTCAGGTCGTCGTCCCCGAACTGAGCAGTGATGGGGCTGGAGGCGGACAGGGTGGCGCTGAAGTAGAAGCGGCCGTATTGGGCATAGTACCGGGCGGTGTCCCCGATATAGCCCTGGGCCATGGCGAGGCCGTAGTCGGCGAGGATGGCATTGAAGTTGGCCAGGTCCGTGCGGGTCAGCAGGATCATCACCTGGCCGCCCCCCTCCAGGTAGTCCCGAACCATCTGGGCCTCGTCGGCGGACAGGTCGGTCTGGGGCTGGTTGAAGACCAGCAGGGAGCAGTCGTCAGGCACCCCGTTGTCCAGCAGGAGGCTGACGGTGGAGGTAGACAGGTTGGCCTTGCTGATGGCGTCGGTGACCGAGCCGCCCAAGGCGCTCTCCCCGTGGTTTTCGGCGAGATAGAGGATGTGGCTGTTGTCTGAGGTGACGTAGTCCACCGCGGAAGTAAGCTGCCCCTCGGCGTCGAACTCGGAATAGGTATAGGTGCCATAGGTGTAGTAGGACATGAGATCGGCCACCAAAATGTCGGAGAAGGGGACCACCCGCTGCCTGCCGGTGTCGGCACAGCGGACCACGACAGTGTTCTGGTCTGCCTCATACTCCGTCAGGGCGGAGGGGTGCTCCACAGGGTCCACGAAGGAGAGGGAGAGATGGCCGGACAGGGCGGCATAGTTGTGCAGAAATTTGGTGATGCGCTGGTCCGTGGTGTCCTCGCTGGCCAGGACGACCAGCTCCACGTCCCGCTCCAGGGCGGAGAGGTAGTCCACAGAAGTGTCGCTGACAGTGTAGAGACTGTTGTCCGAGATGTCCCGCTCCACCAGGTCAGAGGGCAGCTGCCCCACCACCAGATTGACCACCACGGCGATGGCCAGCACCACCGCAGTGGTAGCGGCGGAGGTGATCCCCTTCCGGCGCTGGAGGACCTGCACGGTGAGGAAGACGAAGACGGCCGCCATGGACAGATAGAGCAGCAGTCCCCCCAGATCGAACACGCTGTAATAGGCGAAGTTGTCCAGCACGCCCTGGAAGTCGAAGCTGGAGAGGAGCTGGGCCAGGGAGTCGGGGAGAAAGGACACCAGATCGGTCCACAGGTAGAGGACCAGCAGCGCGGCAAAGGTGCCCACGGCGGCGATGATCTGGCTCTCGGTGAGGGCGGAGACGAACATGCCTACGGCGATGTACACGCAGCCCATGCAGAAGAAGGCCAGGATAGCGGCGTAGTCCGCCGTCAGAGTGGCGGAGCCGTTCATGGCGATGATGAGCGGGCAGAAACAGATCAGCAGGATGGGGACCAGCAGCACGGTGACCATGGCCAGATATTTGCCCAGGACGATGCCGGTGAGGGAGACGGGGGAGGTGAGCAGCAGCTGGTCGGTCTTGCCCCGCCGGTCCTCCGCCATGGAGCGCATGGTGAGGATGGGAACGGCCACCATGAAGATGATGGTGCAGCTGAGCAGGACATAGCCGAAGGAGGGGTAGCCGCCGAACAGGTTGTAGGCCATGAAGTAGATGCCTACAAAAAAGATGAGGATGGCGATGAACACATACCCCACCATGGAGGTGAAATAGGAGCGCAGCTCCCGCTTGTAGACCGCAGTCATGGCTCCGCCTCCTCTCCGTGTTCCGTGATGGCTGTCTCCGGAGCGGGAGCGGGCTCCGGCTCCGCCGAATCTCTGCGCCCGAAGGGGCGCCTGCGGCCGCCAGCCTGTCCGGCGGCGGAGGCGTCGGAGGTCAGCTCCAGGAAGATCTGCTCCAGGGACAGGGACTCCCGCCTCATCTCCAGGATCGGGAGGTCCGCCCCCGCACAGGCGCGGAAGACGGCCTCCCTGGGATCGGCCCCCTCCGCGGGAGTCAGGCGCAGCAGGGCGGCGCCCGCCTCCCCGCAGGGCAGCGGCGCCACCTCCGCTACGCCGGGTACGCCGGAGAGCAGGACCCGGCCTTCCTCCGGGGCGGCCTTGAGCAGCAGGGTGATGGCAGGGGTGCCTGCCAGCTCCCGCTCCAGCTGGGCCGGAGTGCCTTGGGCCACCAGCCGGCCGTGGTGGATGATAAAGATGTGGTCGCAGACCTCCTGGACCTCGGAGAGAATGTGGGAGCTGAGGATCACAGTGTGCTCCTGGGCCAGCTCCCGGATCAGGGCGCGGATCTCCAGGATCTGCTTGGGGTCCAGGCCTACAGTGGGCTCATCCAGGATCAGGATGTGTGGGAAGCCGATCAGCGCCTGGGCCAGCCCCACCCGCTGGCGGTAGCCCTTGGACAGGTTGCGGATCAGCCGGCCGGACACGTCGGCGGTCCGGGTCATCTCCAGGATGCGGTCCAGCTGAGCGGCCCGCTCCCCCCTGGGGATCCGCTTGAGCCCGGCGGCGAACTCCAGATACTCCCGCACCGTCATGTCCACATAGAGGGGCGGCTGCTCCGGCAGATAGCCGATGCAGGCCTTTGCCCCCGCCGGGTCCTGAGTCACGCTGTGGCCGTCCACCCGGACCTCCCCTTCAGTGGGGGCGAGATAGCCGGTCATCATATTCATGGTGGTGGATTTCCCGGCGCCGTTTGGGCCCAGGAAGCCGCAGACGCAGCCCTTCTCCACTGTGAAGCTCAGGTGGTCCACCGCCAGATGGCCGCCGTACCGCTTCACCAGATTTTCTACTTCGATCACGGTCTAACCTCCCGTTCCAAATCAAAGATCAGGAACAGGATAACACCCAAAGCTGAAAGAAACCTGAAAGGCTGACCGAAATTTTGTAAACATTTTGGGAACAAAAAGGGCGCGTCCCGGAACGAAAGTGTCCCAGGACGCGCTGAGAGCGGGAAGGGGCTGTCCAGGCAGGCTCAGCCCAGATAGGTGAGCACCGCCGTCTGGGCGGGGGTGTCTTGGGTCAGCTCCAGGACGTTGCCCTCATAGCGCACCACGCCGCTCTGGAGGGCGAGGAAATCCTCCACCGGACCGATGACCTCGTAGCCGAAGTCCTTGCCGCGGTAGTGCATGGGAACGACCACCCGGGGCTTGAGCTGGTCCACTACCGCCTTGGCCTGGCCGGCATCGATGGTGTAGAAGCCGCCCACCGGGATGAGCAGAGCGTCCAGACCGGACAGGGCCTCTGCCTGCTCCGGTGTCAGGCCGCAGCCCAAGTCTCCTAGATGGGCCACCCGAAGCCCCTCGGCGGAAAAGATGCGCATGGTGTTCGGGCCCCGCTTGGCGCCCTGAACCTCGT
>CAUBHZ010000200.1 GCA_958435885.1 uncultured Intestinimonas sp.
CCACCATCATCCTGGTCTCCCACTCCATGGAGGAGGTGGCCCGCACCGTGGACCGGCTGGTGGTGGTGAGCAAGGGACACATTCCCTTCTCCGGCACCCCCCGGGAGGTCTTTGCCCACGGGGACGAGCTGGAGGCCATGGGCCTGGGCGTCCCCCAGGTCACCCGGGTCTTTCACCGGCTCCGGGCCATGGGGGTGGACATCGACCCCTCGGTCTACACCATCGACCAGGCCCGCGCCGCCGTCCGGGACTATCTGGCACGAAAGGGGGCGGTATAATGGCCCTCAAGGACATCACCCTGGGGCAGTATTTCCCCGGCAATACCGTCATCCACCGGCTGGACCCCCGGACCAAGCTGCTCTTTACCATCCTCTACATCGTGGCCCTCTTCTCTGCCAAGGGCGGAGTGGCCTACGCCGTCCTCTTCCTGACCCTGTGCGCCTGCATCGCCGTCTCCAAGATCCGGCCCAAGACCATTCTCCGTGGCATGCGGCCCATCCTTTTCATCATCATCCTCACCGCCGTGCTCAACATCTTCTACACCCCCGGCGACCCCATCTGGCAGTGGAAGTTCCTGAAAATCACGGTGGAGGGGCTGTGGGCCGCCTTCTTCATGGTGCTGCGCATCTCCTTCCTCATCACCTGCACCTTCATGCTCACCTACACCACCTCCCCCATCATGCTCACCGACGGCCTGGAAAAGCTGCTGGGTCCCCTCAAGAAGGTCCATGTCCCCGTCCATGAGCTGAGCATGATGATGTCCATCGCCCTGCGCTTCATCCCCACCCTCATCGAGGAGACCGACAAGATCATGTCCGCCCAGAAGGCCAGGGGCGCCGACTTCGACACCGGCAACCTCTTCCAGAAGGCCAAGGCCCTGGTACCCCTGCTGGTGCCCCTCTTCATCTCCGCCTTCCGGCGGGCCGACGAACTGGCCACCGCCATGGAGTGCCGCTGCTACCACGGCGGCGAGGGCCGCACCCGGCTGCGGCAGCTCCGGTTCCGGGGCTCCGACATCGCCGCCCTGGTTCTGGGCGCCGCCCTGGTGGCCGTGGTGCTGATCCTCCGGGCCCTGGGGATCTAAGACTGACAAGGAGCGCGGCCTTACAGCCGCTGAATCGCCTATGACAAGGAACATCGCCCTCAAGCTCATGTACGTGGGCACCGCCTACCACGGCTGGCAGGTGCAGAAGAACGCCGTCACCGTGGAGGAGACCCTGGAAAAGGCCCTCTCCACCGTGGTGTGCCACCCGGTGAAGTGCACCGGCGCCGGACGCACCGACGCCGGCGTCCACGCCGAGACCTACATCGCCAACTTCCGCACCACCTCCCGCATCCCCTGCGACCGCATCCCCCTGGCGGTGAACACCCGCCTGCCCGACGACATCGTGGTGGTGAAGGCCACCGAGGTCCCGGAGGACTTCAACGCCATCGGCTCCTGCATCAAGAAGGAGTACACCTACCGCATCTACAACTCCCGGCTGGGCAACGCCTTCTATGTGAACCGGGCCTGGTTCTACCCCAAGCACCTGGACGAGACCGTGATGCAGCGGGCGGCCGACTGCTTCGTGGGCACCCACGACTTCTCCGCCGTCAGGGCGGTGGGCACCGACGTCCGCTCCCCCATCCGCACGGTGTACTACTTCGACATCAGCCGCACCGGCGACCTCATCGAGTGCAAAGTGTGCGCCAACGGCTTCCTCTACAACATGGTGCGGGCCATGGTGGGCACCTGCGTCTACGCCGCCGAGGGCAAGTTTGCCCCGGAGGAAGTGAGCGCCATCCTGGAGAGCAAAAACCGCACCGCCGCCGGTCCCACCGTGCCGCCGGGGGGCCTCTACATGACCAAGCTGTGGTACGACGAGGATGTGCTGTGAGCCCCCCTTGTCCCCACCATCACCAGATCGGGAGCGCGTAACATGGAAGAACTCAAGCCGGTCCCGCCGGCACCCAAGAAAAAACCCAATCCCATCCTGCGCCTGCTGGCCTTTCTCCTGACCCTGGCCCTTCTGCTGGGGGCGGTGGCCCTGGTGGCCTACCGGGACCGGATCAACCTGGACGCCATCAAGCGCTATTTCACCTACCGCTCTCTGGAGCGGAGTGACTCCGGCCAGATCGACGCCTTTCAGTTCGACAGCTCCGGCCGGGGCGGCTTCTCCGGCCTGGGGGACGACCTGTTGGTATGGTCCTCCGCTGGCGTCCGGCTCTACTCCTCCAGCGGCGTGGAATACCTTAACGACGCCCTCTCCCTCCTCCACCCCATGGCCGATGTCCGGGAGGACGCCGCGGTGGTCTATGACGCCGGCGGCACCACCCTGCGGGTCTACGCCGACCGTGCCCGCGTCTTCTCCCTGGACGCCGAACAGGGCCACGAGATCCTCTCCGCCCGCCTGGGTCCGGACAGGACTCTGGCGGTGGTCACCCGGGAGACCGGCTATAAGGGGGTCGTCACCCTCTACGGCAATGACTTTCAGCCCTCCATGGCCATCCGGATCTCCACCCGCTTCGTCATGGACGCCATCCCCTCCCAGGACGGAAAGACCATCGCCGTCCTCACCGTAGGACAGACCGACAACGCCTTTGAGAGCGCCCTGTCCCTCTATGACAGGAACGGCGACGAAGCCTTTGCCCAGTGCTCCCTGGGCAACAACGCCATTCTGGATCTGGGCTGCTCCGGCGGTATGTTCTGGGCTCTGGGCGAGACCGGCCTGAGCATCATCAGCGCCGACGGAGCTTCCAATCTGACCTGTGATTACGGCGGCGCCTACCTGAAGGACTACTCCCTGGGCGGAGACGGCTACGCCACCCTGCTGCTGGGCAAGTACCGGGCGGGCAGCAGCGCCGTCCTCACCACGGTGGACGCCAAGGGCGAGACCGTCGCCTCCCTGGACCTGGAGGACCAGATCCTGGATCTGGCCGCCTCCGGGCGGTATGTGGCGGTGCTCACCGCCTCCACCCTCACCGTCTATACCCGGGACCTCCAGGTCTATGAGACCATGGACAACACCATGGGCGCCCGCAACGTGGTCCTGCGCAGCGACGGCACCGCCTATCTCGCCAGCGGAGAGACCGCCCAGCTCTGCATTCCCAACTGATCCCCTTTTCGTTTATCTGACCGAGGTGTAACCATGATGACAACCGCAATCCTTTTCGACATCATCCTGCTCATCGTCCTCGCCGCCTTCACCATCCACGGCGCCTCCCGGGGGCTTCTGCTCTCCCTGTGCGGCCTGGTGGCGGTACTGGTGGCCTTCATCGGCGCCGGCATTCTGGCCGGCGCCCTCTCCCCCAAGGTGGCCGACTATTTGGAACCCCGCTTCGCCTCCGCCATCGAGGAGCGGCTGGACCAGGAGATCGCCGGCTCCACCGTCCTCCCCGGCCAGGACCAGGACCTCCAGACCGACAGCATCCCCCTCACCGAGATCCTCAACGTCCTGAAGGACATGGGCTTCTACCAGAGCGCCGTGGACGCCGTCAACGACGCCGTGGAGCAGGGCATGACCCAGGTGGCCGCCAACGCCGCCGCGGCTGTGGCCGCCTCCATCGCCGGCACCGTGGCCTACATGATCCTCTTCGTGGTCTTCTTCGCCCTCATCCTCATCGCCTGGACCCTCATCAGCCGCGGGCTGGACCTGGTGGCCCGCCTCCCCGGTCTCCATTTCCTCAACAAGACCGGCGGCGCCATCCTGGGCCTGGTCAAGGGCTGCGCCATCCTCTTCCTGTGCGCCTGGGTCCTCCGCTACCTGGGCAAGGTCATCCCCGAGGAGACCGTGGAGCAGACCCACCTGCTCAAGTTTTTCATGACCACCAACCCGGTGGCCCTGGTACTGGGCGGACTGGCCGCCGCCACCGAGGCTGCCGCCTGACCGGACAGAAAAGTTTTTATACGAAATTCATCACCAGTTCATATTTCCGTGATAGATTCGATTCTCCGGGGGATGTATGCAGCGCGACCCATCTCCCGAAAAGGAGTAACGTATGCAGCCTACACTTTGTTCCCGTTGCCATAAAAACGTGGCCGTGATCTTCGTCACCCGCATCGAGGGCGGAGAGACCAAAAATGAGGGTCTCTGCCTCAAGTGCGCCAAGGAGCTGGGGATCAAGCCCGTGGAAGATATGATGCAGAAGATGGGCATCAGCGAGGAGGACCTGGAGGGCCTCACCAACGAGATGATGTCCGCCTTCGGCGGCGCCGAGGGCATGGAGGGTCTGGCTCCCCAGCCCTCCGACGACGACCAGGAGGACGACGAGGGGCGTACCGCCACCTTCCCCTTCCTCAACAAGCTCTTCGGCGGCCAGCCGGCCTCCGAGCCCTCCGGCGGTGAGCAGACCCGCCAGCAGCGGGAGGAGAAATCCTCCGGCAAGGAGCGCCAGCCCAAGCGGAAGTTTTTGGAGAACTACTGTATCTCCCTGACCAACCGCGCCCAGGAGGGCAAGCTGGACCGCATCATCGGCCGTGAGTCCGAGCTGGAGCGGGTGGTGCAGATCCTCAACCGCCGTCAGAAGAACAACCCCTGCCTCATCGGCGAGCCCGGCGTGGGCAAGACCGCCATCGCCGAGGGCCTGGCCC
>CAUBHZ010000201.1 GCA_958435885.1 uncultured Intestinimonas sp.
CAAAGCAGCTGCCCCGGAAGACCATGGGGGTACCGATGGGCACCCGGCGCTGGGCCTCCTCCTGGCTCATGCCGATGTCCACCCGGAGCTCATCGATGGGGATGGACTTCTTCTTGTCCTCCGCCTTGAGCACGTGGGGCGGCAGACAGGCCACCACACCCAGAATGGGGGTGTCGGCCAGCACAGTCAGCTCCCGGTCGGGCAGCATCCGGGGGTCCACCCCGCCGATGGTGCGGAAGCGGAGGAAGCCCTCCTCAATGCCGGTAACGATAAGGCCGATCTCATCCAGATGGGCGTCCAGCAGCAGCCGGGGCGCGCCGGGTCGGCCGCACAGCCGCACGCCCACCGCATTGCCGAAGCGATCCACGTTGGCCTCGTCCAGGAAGGGCCGCATCAGGTCGGCGGCCTGCATGGCCACCATGCGCTCAAAACCGGAGGGTCCGGCCATGGCGCTCAGACGGCCCAAAACTTCTCTTGTGTCCAAATATTCCACTCCTTTCCGCGGAAGACCGCGTTCTGCCCCAAAGGGCTTAAAGCTCGTAAATGATCTTTTTAAAGGCCTCGCCCCGCTGGGCGAAATTCTTGAAGTGATCGAAGGAGGCGCAGGCCGGCGAGAGGATGACCACATCCCCGGGCTGTGCCATGCTGTGGGCGGCCAGGACGGCGGCGTTGAAGTCCTCGTATTTGGAGATGGGCGGCTCGCCGTGATAGGCCGGACAGCTCCGGATGGCGTCGGCGATCCGGTCCGCCGTATCTCCGGTGAGGATGAGGTACTTCACATGCTCCACCACCTCGGGGCCAAGCACGTCGAAGGGGATGTGCTTGTCGTAGCCGCCGGCGATGAGGATGACCTTCTCCTTAAAGGAGCGCAGGCCGGCAATGGTACGGGAGGGGCTGGAGGCGATGGAGTCATTGTAGTAGCGCACACCGTTGAGGGTGCGTACCAGCTCGATGCGGTGCTCCACGCCGGCGAATTTGGAGGCAAAGCTCCGGATCACCTGGTCGGGCACCAGCCCGTCCACTGCGGCAATGGCCGCCATGTAGTTTTCTACGTTGTGATCGCCGGGCAGCAGGATGTCCTCCAGGGGGAGCACCAGACGGGAGCCCTCCGGAGATACCACCCAGATGGCGTTGTCCCTCAGGCAGACGCCTTCGCTGAGGGCCTGCCGGCGGCTGAAGAACACCGCCCGGCCCGGTGCGGACTCTGCGAAGTTCCGAGTGATCTCATTGTCAAAGTTGAAGACGGCCTTTCCCTGGGAGGACTGATGGGTAAAGATATTTTCCTTTGCAGTGATATACTCCTCCATGGACTTATGGACGTCCAGGTGGTTGGGCGCCAGATTGGTGACCACGGCGATGTCGGGGCTCCGGTCCATGGTCATGAGCTGGAAGGAGGAGAGCTCCAGTACGGCGTAGTCGTCGGGCTCCATGCCGTCCACGTCGGCCAGCAGGGGCTTTCCGATGTTGCCGCCCACAAAGGTGTGATATCCTGCCTCACGGAGCAGGCTGGCGATGATAGTGGTGGTGGTCGTCTTGCCGTCACTGCCGGTGACGGCGATGGTGTGGCAGGGACAGACCTGGAAGAACACCTCCATTTCGGAGGTGATGACGCTTCCCTTGGCCTGCGCCAGCAGCAGCTCCGGCACGTCGGGCCGCATACCGGGGGTGCGGAAGATCACGTCGTGGTCCAGCCCCTTCAGATAGTCGGGACCCAGCCGCAGCTCGGCGCCCAGGCTCTCCAGCTCCTCGGTGAGCCCGCCGAAGTCCTCCCGGCGGTTGCGGTCGCAGGCGGTGACCTTGATCCCCGCCCGCAGGAGCATCTTGATCAGCGGTGTATTGGACACGCCAATACCGATGACGGCAACGGACTTCCCTTTGAGCCCTGCCAAATATTCTTGAATGGTGGTCGGCATAGCCATTTCCCCTTTCGGTTCTCCAGTCAGGTGCGGCAGCAGACAAGTCCAGCGCCGCTGCTGCCCACATGCGTGACGGGCCGTCGGCACCGCACGCCAAGTCAGCATATATTATAGACGATAAATGTGAATATTTCAATCGAATTGACATCGGCCGACGGATGAGATATAATAATCATCTGCAAGTAAGCTGGACAGCCGCGTGGGCAGTGCCGAAAGGCCGTCCATGAGGAAAGTCCGGGCTCCGTAGGGCAAGGATAACGGATAACATCCGCCGGGGGCGACCCTAGGAAAAGTGCAACAGAGAGATACCGCCTCATCCACAAATGGGGCCCTCACAAAAGCATCTGCTTTTGTGAGGAGAGGAGGCGTAGCGGAATGAGCGAGCTTTGTCTCTTGGGACGAAGCGAGGGATATGAAGCTTGCGCCGACGAGGTAAGGGTGGAAAGGCGAGGTAAGAGCTCACCCGATGGCTGGAGACTGCCCATCGCTGTAAACTCTATCCGGAGCAACACCGTGGAGGGACACATGGCCGGCCCGGCCGTCCCGTGGAGGTGGCTGGAACGCGTCGGCAACGGCGCGTCTAGATAGATGGCTGTCTTAAAGGACAGAACCCGGCTTACAGGCTTGCTTGCAATACGAGAGTCCGGAGCACAGCGCTCCGGGCTCTCTTTTTGATTTTTTCAAAAGACGCTTGACACTTCCCTTACGTCAGATGGTACACTGCTCTCAAAGGAGGCGTCGTCCATGAAGATGAAAGAGGTGTGTGCGGCCACCGGACTGACGGAACGGGCGGTGCGGTTCTATGTACAGGAGCAGCTGGTGACCCCGCAGGCCCAGCGGCGGGGCGGCCGTACCTGGCTGGATTTTTCCGAGGAGGATGTGGAGCGCCTCCGGGCTGTCGGGACCCTGCGGAAGGCGGGCTTTACCATCGATGAGATCCGCTCCATGGGGCAAGACTTTCAAAAGAACGCCCCTGGCGCCTCTTTCGCCCTGCGGCGCCGGCTCCAAGAGGCCATCGAGGCCTATGAGCGGTTGAGACGCATCGACACCGCCCAGGCGGACGGCTTGGAGGGCTACGCCTCACTGCTGGAGGCTGAGGTAAAGGGCCAGCCCCTTCCGGACTCCGACCGCCCCTGTACCCGCCATGTAGACATCGACGCCTGGCACGACCGGGTGGAATGGCTGCTCATGCTGGGAGCGGTGTTCCTCTTCTGGCTCCTTTACAACAACATCGTGGACCTGCTGTCCGACCGTTTTGCGCTGCTGTCCATCGCGTTCTGGAATCCGTTGGTTTACTTCCTCCTCTTTGCGGTCCTCCCACTGCCCATTGCGTTGGTCCTGGGCAGCAGGGCGGGAAAATGGTTGTGCCGCCATTTTGAATATGTGCCGTGAGAAGAAAAGAGCCTGCCGAATCGGCAGGCTCTTTTGGTGTTTGCTCAGTCCTGATCCCAGTTGTGCCAGACGTTCTGCACGTCGTCGTTGTCCTCCAGCAGGTCAATGAGCTTCTCCATGTTCTTGATGTCTTCCTCATTTTCCAGCTTGACATAGTTCTGAGGGACCATCTCCACGGCGGCCTGCAGGAAGGTGTAGCCCTTCTCCTCCAGAGCGGCCAGAACAGTGCCGAAGGCGTCGGGATCGGTGTAGATCTCAAAGGTCTCCTCTTCTGCCTGCATATCGTCGGCACCGGCGTCCAGGGCGTCCATCATGACGGTATCCTCGTCCAGGTCTTCCTTCTCGATGACGATGACGCCCTTGCGGTCGAAGGACCAGGACACGCAGCCGGTGGCACCCAGGCCCTTGCCGTACTTGTCCAGCAGGTGACGGACTTCGGGAGCGGTACGGTTGCGGTTGTCGGTAAGGGCATCCACGATAACAGCCACGCCGGAGGGACCATAGCCCTCGTACACCACGTTCTCGTAGCTGTCGGTATTGCCGGAGCCCAGAGCCTTCTCGATGGTGCGCTTGATGTTGTCGTTGGGCATGTTGGCCGCCTTGGCCTTGGCGACGACGGTAGCCAGACGGGAGTTGTTGTTGGGGTCGCCGCTGCCGCCCTGCTTCACCGCCACGATCATCTCGCGGGCGATCTTGGTAAAGATCTGAGACCGCTTTGCATCGGCGGCACCCTTGGTCTTCTGAATATTATGCCACTTTGAATGTCCTGACATTGGATTCGTCCCCTTCTAAATTCTCAAAAATGCTAAAATATTGTACCACAAAGGCGATTATAGTGCAAGCCCTAGCAGTAAGAAAATACCTCTCTGTGCCGTTTGGTAAGGGTGACCTCCACCTGGGGAAAGGCCTTGCGGAGGGCATCCGCCAGGATGGGGCAGATCACATGCTCGGTGGGATAGTGTCCGGCGTCAATGAGGTTGAGGCCCAGGTCCCTGGCATCCAGGAACTGGTTGTACTTCACGTCGGAGGTGACGAAGGTATCGCACCCCAGAGCCAGCGCCAGGTGGCCCATGTCACCGCAGGCGCCGCCCCCCACCGCCACCCGGCGCACCGGACGGCCGACGTCCACATACCGGACGCCGTTGGCCCCCAGGGCCTGCTTCACAAAAGCGGCGTACTCCGCCGTGGAGGCAGGGGCGTCAGCGGAAGCGTTGCCCGCCCGGCCGATGCCGATGGGGCGGCCCAGCCGGTCGGTGCCGG
>CAUBHZ010000202.1 GCA_958435885.1 uncultured Intestinimonas sp.
CCCCGATGAGGCGGAGGAACATGATGAGGCCCTGGATACGGGTGGGCGCCTGCTCCAGGTCGTAGCCGGAGCCGTAGCCCGTGTCGCTGCCTTGGAAAAGCCCCATGCTGTGCAGGGCGTCGGCCAGGGCGTTATAGTCGGTCTTACCGCTCTCGGTGAGGGTGTGCCAGCCCTCCAGGGAGATCACTGCCGTGGGAGAGGTCACCGTGATGGTGGCCGTGGTGTCCTCCATCACCAGATACCGCCGCCCCTGGGTCAGGGCGCCCGCCCCCTTCTCCCACCCGTTGGAGAGGTCGATGGTCTTCTTCCCGGTGCAGGAGAGGTCCCCGCTGCCGGCCAGCAGCAGGAAACCCGACCCGGCAGTCACCTGAATGGTATCCCCCTGCTTGACCCGGATATCCTGGAAGGCGGCCTGATAGCTGCCCCCGCTTGAGGCGCCGCCGCTGAGCTGGGCCAGATAGGTGTCATGCTTGGCCTTCAGCCTGGTCTCGGCATCGGCATACAGGCTGTCGTGGCGCTGGGCGATGCGGCTCTCCGCCTGGGCCACCGCCTGGGTGGTATAGGTCCCGTCCACATAGCTTTTGCTCACCAGGGGGTCGTCCGACCCGCCGCCCACAGCCAGGGCCACAGAGGCACAGAGCAGGATCCCCGCCGCCCCCGTGACCGCCAGTACTCGCTTTTTCATGTCAAACTCCTTTGTCCGTGGCTCCCGCCCCGCCCACCGGCGCGGCTTTCTTTTTAGTATAACAAACCCGACCCTGTCTTGCAATCCCCAGAACCCGGAAAGCCCCGCCGGGACCCGCAAAAAGCAGCGCGGAGAGCCCTTTCGCTCTCCGCGCCTGATTTGTTCTCATCATTTTTACAGCGGCAGCTTTTCCCGGCCCTGCCACAGTTCGCTGCGGAGGACCATGTGGATGTGATCCTCCCACACGCCGTTGATCTTCAGGTATTTAAGGGCCAGGCCCTCGTTGTAAAAACCGGCCTTCTCCGCCACCCGGAGGGAGGCCTTGTTCCGGGGCATGATGTTGGCCTCAATGCGGTGGAGCCCCAGGTCGGAAAAGGCAATATCGGAGGCGGCCTTCACCGCCTCGGTCATATAGCCCTGACAGAGATGCGCCCCGTCCAGCTTGTAGCCCATGTGACAGGACTGGAAAGCCCCCCGGACCAGGTTGTTGAGCCCCACCATGCCGATGATGGTCTCCGGCTCCTCCTTTAAAAAGAGGTAGAACCGATAACCCCGGTCCTCCTCCGCCAGGGCTGCATCCTTTTCCAGTGCGGCCCGCTGGCTGGCCTCCGTGAAGAAGTCCTCCTCCCGCTCCGGGTCAAAGGCGGAGAAGAAGGTACGGTTCCGGCGGTAGTAGTCGGCCAGGGCGGGAGCGAAGGACGGCGCGGCCAGCCGCAGGGCCAGCCGCGCCGTCTCATAGACAGACTTACACTGCATTACTTGGTGCCGAAGATCCGGTCGCCGGCGTCGCCCAGGCCGGGGACGATATAGCCGTGCTCATTGAGCTTCTCGTCCAGGGCGGCGCAGTAGATCTCCACGTCGGGGTGATCCTTGCGGACCCGCTCCACGCCCTCGGGGGCGGCAATGATGTTCATGAGCTTGATGTGCTTGACGTCGTAGTTCTTGATGAACTGGATGGCGGCGGAGGCGGAGCCGCCGGTGGCCAGCATGGGGTCCAGGATGATGACGTCCCGCTCGGAGATATCGGTGGGCATCTTGCAGTAGTACTCCACCGGCTCCAGGGTGTCGGGGTCGCGGTACAGGCCGATGTGGCCCACCTTGGCGGAGGGGATCAGGGTCAGGATGCCGTCCACCATGCCCAGGCCAGCCCGGAGGACGGGGACGATGGCCAGCTTCTTGCCGGCCAGAGTCCGGAAGGTACCGGTGGCCACGGGGGTCTTGATGGTGACCTCCTCGGTGGGCAGGTCCCGGGTGGCCTCATAGCACATGAGGGTGGCGATCTCGGAGACGATCTCTCTGAACTCCTTGACGCCGGTGCGCTCATCCCGGAGGATGGCCAGCTTGTGCTGGATCAGAGGGTGGTCGAAAATATGTACCATTTTATCCATGTCGTTCTTCCCCTTTGTCGTTTTTCGTGGTCCTTTCCTTCTCTTTGGCCAGCCGTTCCCGCTCGGCCTGAGAGAGCCGGTGGTAGACGGGCGCCAGGGCGGCGGCGGTCACCAGGCCGTCCTTCCGGGCCAGCTCCAGGGCGCCCCGGGCCACCCCCCACGCGCTCTGAAGGCGCAGGTGGGGCGGCGCCAGCTCCACCGGCAGGCCCCGCTTGGTCAATTCATTATAACACAGCTCTGCGCCGTCTCCAACCAGTATTTGTGTTTTTTTGCGGGATTCCAGCTCCCCGGCCAGCTCCTCGATGGAGATGGCCCGGTCGGGACACAGCCGGGTGAGCCGCCCGCCCTCCGCCTGGAACCGGGCGTTATACACCTGGTTCCGCCGGGCGTCCATGACAGGGCAGATGTCTCCCTCCACGTGGGCCAGGCTCCAGGCCATGGCCTCCAGGGTGGAGACCCCGGCGCAGGGCTTGTTCCCCGGCCAGGCCAGACCCTTGGCCGCCGCCACGCCGATGCGCAGCCCGGTGAAGGAGCCCGGGCCCGCCGCCACGGCGATGACGTCCATCTCCTCCAGGGTGAGGCCGCAGTTTTTCAGCAGGTCGCCGCACATGGGCAGGAGGGTGCGGCTGTGGGTGAGGCCGCTGTGCTGGAAGGACTGGGCGATCAGCTCTTCATCCTCGCACACCGCCACGGAGCACGCCACGGCAGAGGACTCCAATGCCAAGATCTTCAATCTGATTTCCCTCCTCCGATGGTGATGATCCGCTGGTCGTCGCCCTCGCCCCGGCGGATGTCCACCCGGAGGCAGTCGTCATCCAGGGCGTCGGCGACGTTCTCGCTCCACTCCACGGCGCACACGCCCCCCCGGGCCAGGTAGTCCTCCCAGCCGATGTCGAAGAGCTCATCGGCGCTGCCCAGGCGGTACATGTCGAAGTGGAACAGAGGGAGCCTGCCCCCCTCATACTCGTTGACGATGGTAAAGGTAGGGCTGGTCACCCGCTCCTGCACCCCCAGGCCCCGGGCCAGGCCCCGGACAAAGGCGGTCTTCCCCGCCCCCAGGTCCCCGGTGAAGGCGATGACGGTCCCCGGCTCCAGCCGCCCGGCCAGCGCCGCCCCCACCGCCTCGGTCTCCTCCGGGCTGTTGGTCACATGCTCCAATGGGTCCCCCTCCTCTCCTCCGGGTCTGTCATACCCGCGATGGTATCCGGTTGATTATAGCACAAAAAAACACCGCTGTAAAACCTGTTTACGAAATCTGTCCGGAGTGGTACAATAAGATGATTATCCTTCCGTCTTCCCGCCGTCTTCCGGGCCGGGCGCCCGGGGACATTGAAAAGGAGTGTTCACAGCCCGTGTGGCTCACCGACTGGGTCAAAGAATTTTTCCGTAAGGCGGACATGGTCCTCCTTGCGCTCATCGTGGCCGCCTCCCTCTTCGGGGTGGTCCTCATCTACAGCGCCACCCGCTATCTGGGACAGGCCGGCATCCGTTACGTCCCCATTCAGATCATCTCCATCCTCCTGGGCGTGGTGGCCTACTTCATCATGTCCTTTGTGGATGTGGAGCTCTTCACCGAAAAGAGCTGGAAATGGATGTTCGGCTTCAACGTCCTTATCATCCTCCTGCTCAAAACCCCCTTCGGTGTGGGCGGCGAGACCACCGGAAACAACTCTTGGCTGGCCTTTCCCTTCCTGCCGGTGAACATCCAGCCTGCTGAGGTGGCCAAGGTCTTCTTCGTCCTCCTGCTGGCCCTCCAGTGCCGCAAGCTCCAGGACTGGGGCATCAGCCGCTTCAGCTCCGTGGTCCAGCTGGCCGGCCACACCCTCTTCATGGCGGGCCTCATCGCCGCCGTCTCCGGCGACTTCGGCATGGTGCTGGTCTATCTGGGGCTCTTCATTATCATGGCCTGGACCGCCGGAGTGAAAAAGCGCTGGTTCGCCCTGGGACTGGCCGGCTCCGCCGGCGGATTGGTCCTGGTCTGGTCCCACATCCCCACCTATATCCAGAATCGCTTCACCGTGGTCATTGACCACATCACCGGCAACCCGGACACCATTTACCAGCAGACCCAGGACGCCGGCTGGCAGCAGACCCGCAGCGTGCTGGCCATCGGCAGCGGCGGTGTCTTCGGCCAGGGCTACCTCCAGGGCACCCAGACCCAGAGCACCTCCTCGGAATCTCTCCCCGCCCGCTACACCGACGAGATCTTCGCCGTGTGCGGCGAGGAGCTGGGGCTCATCGGCTGTGTGGCGGTGATGCTCCTCCTCACCGCCATCATCCTGCGCTGCATCTGGGTGGCCCGGCGGGCCAGCAGCCCCATGTCGGCCTACATCGCCATGGGCTACGCCGCCATGCTCCTCCTCCAGACCAGCATCAACATCGGCATGTGCCTCTACGTCTTCCCGGTGGTGGGCCTCACCCTCCCCTTCTTCAGCTACGGCGGCTCCTCCATCATCACCCTCTACGCCTGCATGGGCA
>CAUBHZ010000203.1 GCA_958435885.1 uncultured Intestinimonas sp.
CCCCGGTTGGAGTCCCGGCCCGTCATGTAGTTGGACAGCAGGCAGCGGCCCGAGTAGCTGACGCACATGGCGCCGTGGGCAAAGACCTCCAGCTCCAGCTCGGGGGGCGTCTTGTCCCGGATCTCCCGGATCTCGTCCAGGCTGAGCTCCCGGGCCAGGATGACCCGCTTGGCCCCCAGTTGGTGCCATGCCCGGGCGGACTGGTAGTTGACCACACTGGCCTGGGTGGAGATGTGCCGCTCCACATGGGGGGCGTGGGCGGCGGCCAGAGCCAGGGTGCCCACATCGGCCAGGATGATGGCGTCCACCCCCAGGCTGTCCAGATATTCCAGCCACTCCGGCAGGCGGGCCACCTCATTGTTTCGGGGCATGGTGTTGCAGGTAACATGGACCCGGATGCCCCGGCGGTGGCAGAGCTCCACCGCCTCCTTCAGTGCTTCCGGCGTAAAGTTGCCGGCAAAGGAGCGCATGCCGAAAGTAGTACCGGCCAGATAGACCGCGTCTGCCCCATAGGCGGCGGCCATCTGAAGGCGCTCCATGTCGCCGGCCGGAGCCAGCAGTTCGATCTTCTTTCGTTCCATCAGGATCAGCCTCCCATCAGAGCGGCATAGGAGCCGCGCCTTTTCAACAGGTCGAGCGGGCCCCGGAAGTCGTTCCGGGGCCCGCTGTAAATCGTCAGCCGCCGCTGTAAAGCGCCTGGGTGGACATGAAGGAGGTCATCTCTCCGTAAGTGTTGAAGAAATGGTGCTTGTCGTCGTCGCCCAGGGTATAATAATAGTAGGAGGTGCTCTCCGGCTCCATAGCGGCCTTGATGGATTCCAGGCCGGGGTTGGCGATGGGGCCGGGGGGCAGGCCGGGATACAGATAGGTATTGTAGGGGGAGTCGATGGACTTGTCCGCCTCGGTGGGCACCTTGCCCCCGTTGAGGTAGGCCAGGGTGGCGTCGATCTGAAGGTAGCCGTTGGTGCCGGCGGAGGCACCGGGGTTGTTCAGGCGGTTGTAGATGACGGAGGCGATCTTCCCCCGGTCCTCACCGTCAGTCTCCTTTTCGATCATGGAGGCCACAGTGAGCACCTCGTGGATGGTGCGTCCGCTGTCCGCCACCTCCTGGCGCATCTCATCGGTGAACTGGGCGTCGAAGGTCTGAAGCATCTTGTTGATGGCGTACAGGGGATTGTGGGGCGTGTAGAACTCGTAGGTGGCGGGGAACAGGTAGCCCTCCAGCCGCTCGGGGTCACCCAGGGGAATGTCCTGGAGGAAGGAGAAGGCGTAGTCGTGGGTGGCCGCCGTCTCGTTCAGGTCCTCCACCGTGGCCACCCCCTTCTCCTCCAGGAGCTGGAAGATCTGGGCTACCGTGTAGCCCTCCGGGATGGTGACATCCACCACTGCCCGGGAGGCGGAATTGGCGCTGATGCCGGAGATCAGGGCGCGGTAGTCCATGTCGGAGTTCAGGGTAAAGGTGCCGGAAGAGGCGATCTTGTCCTTGCCGCCGGTGATGGCGGAGAAGAGCTTGAAGAGAGATTTGTACTCGATCAGGCCGTTGTCCTTGAGCATATCCACCACGTCGTCATAGCTGTCCTCCGGGGTGATGGTGACGGTGACGGAGTGCTCCTCCTTGTTCAGGGCCAGCACATCGCTGGCGGCGATCCAGCCCACACAGGCCAGCAGAGCGGATACGCCGATGACGGCCACAGCGTAGAGCACAGCAAAGCTGGCGGAGCGGGCGGCGCTGCGCCGGCGCCGGGGGGCGGGGGAGGAGGACCGGCTGCGCCGGCCGGCCTCCCGGTAGTCTGAGTTTCTGCGTTCCTGAGGCATAGGGTCAGCTCCTAACAAAATTTCCTTCCCCGTGGAACCGGGGACAGGGGTGGGCCATAGAATGGTACAGAGGCGAGAGACCGGCGACGGTCTCGGCCGACTTTGAGTGAGGTGAATGTTTCATGTGCTTTGGAAACAACGGTTGCGGCGGTAACAGCTGTCTGTGGATCATCCTGATCCTGATCATCATCTGGGGCTGCGGCGGAAACAGCTGGGGCTGCAACAGTAACTGCGGCTGCAACAGCTGCGGCTGCGGGAACAACTGCGGCAACAGCGGCTGCGGCTGCGGCGACAGCTGCTGCTGAGGCGGACTACATCCGCTGGAGACAGGCGGGGCCCTCCGGCCCTGCCTTTTTCCTGCGGGGCCGGCGGACAGGCAGGGGCTCAGAAGCGGAGGACCCGTCGGTCCGTCACCAGAACATGGACCCCCAGGTCGTGGGGCTCTACCGGCAGACTCCGCTGGAGGACGCACTCCCGGCACAGGCCAACGGTGGTCCCGGAGAAGCTCTCCAGCCAGCGGTCGTAGTAGCCTCCCCCGAAGCCCAGGCGGCGTCCGCCCTCATCATAGCACAGAGCGGGGACAAGGGCAAGGCCGATCTCCTCAGGGCGGATTAGAGGGGCCTGCTCCGTGGGCTCCTGGATGCCGAAGTCGGAGATGGCCATGGGCAGCTCCGGGCGGTAGACCCGGCACTCCATCCCGAAGCCGGGGACTACCCGGGGGAGACAGACCGTCTTCCCCAGCTTGGTCAGCGAGGCGGCCAGAGAGCCGGTGTCCGGCTCCAGGCCGGCGATGCCCCAGAAGAGGAAAAAAGTGCCAGTCTGCCGGACCTCCGGCAGGGAAAGAAATGCCTGGAACATGGCCCGGTCTCCGGCCGTCCGCTCCTCCGGGGAGAGGGCGGTGAGCAGGCTGCGGACGGACTTACGCAGTTGTTTCTTCTGTTCCGCGGTAGTGGATGGCATGTTGGACCTCCTTTGCTTTTTCGGAGCCGGCGAGGATCTCGATGAGCTTGAGGGCAAAGTCAAAGGCGCAGCCGGCGGAGCGGGCGGTGATGATGCGTCCGTCCACTACCACAGGACACTCCGGCCGGACCACGGCGGAGCCCATCTCTCCCTCCATGCCGGGGTAGCAGACCGCGCTGCGGCGGTCCAGCAGCCCAAGGTGGGCCAGCAGGGTGGGGGCTGCGCAGATGGCGGCCAGATAACAGCCCACAGTGTGGGCTTTCTGGATCAGGGCCAGGGCGAACAGGTCCATCTGCATGGACTCCACGCCCCCCTTCCCTCCGGGCAGGAGCAGCATGTCCTGGGAGGAGAGGACAACCTGCTCCAGCGTCAGGTCGGCGGCAACAGCGATGCCATGCCCGCCAGCCACGGTGGCGGCGTTCAGCCCCACCAGGGAAACAGGCAGTCCGGCCCGGCGGAGCAGGTCGGCGGGGATCAGGGCCTCGGCCTCTTCAAAGCCTTCGGCCAGGAGAATATAAACCATGGGGAGCTCCTTCTTAATTCAGATTCAACAGGGGGGAGACCAGGGACCACACCTCCCAGTGGATCTCCTCCACCGTGCGCAGGCGGCCGTCCCACGTGACGCAGGGGATGACCTGCCAGCCCAGGAGCCGGGCAGCCTGGAGGGCGCTGTCCCGGCAGGCGGCCAGATAGTCGGGGTCCACCTCGTGGATGTCCCCCTGAGTGTGGGTGGCTGCCTCCCGGCTGCGGAGCAGCTCCAGGGAGCAGCGGGTAGGCATATCCAGATAGAGGACCAGGTCGGCCCGGGGCAGGCCCAGCTTGTCGTGCTCAAAGTCGTCCAGCCAGCCCAGAAAGGCGGGGCGCTCCTGAGGGGCGCACTTGGCGCCCTGGTGGACGGCATTGGAGGTAGTGTAGCGGTCGGTGAGGATCAGCCCCCCCTGGGAATAGTATTCCCCCCATACTTTTTTCAAAGAGGCGTACCGGTCCACCGCATAGAAAGCGGAGGCGGCGTAGGGATTCACATCCCCTGGGCGGGAGCCGAATTCCCCGCCCAGATACATGCGGATGAGGGCGGATGAGGGCTCTTGGTACTGGGGGAAGACCAGGCGGCGGAAGGGGGTGCCCGTCTGTTCCACCCGGGCGCACAGCGCCTGAAACTGGGTGGACTTGCCAGAGCCGTCCGTCCCCTCAAAGACGATCAGCTTTCCCGGCATCAGCTCCGGCCCCCCTTGCCCCGGAGGCGGGCCCCCAGAGATCTGGTCAGTACCAGAGGCAGCTTGGCCATCCGGCCGATGCGCTTGGGCTCCCGGCTCAGGCGGTAGGCCCACTCCAGCCCCATTCTGCGCCACTTCTCCGGTGCCCGGTCCACGTTGCCGGCAAAGACGTCCAGGGCGCCGCCCAGGCCGATGGCCAGCTTGGCGCCGGTGAGCGCGCCCCACCGGGCCATCCACTTCTCCTGCTTGGGCGCGCCCAGGCAGACGAACAGAAGGTCGGGAGCGGCCTGAGACACCGCCCGGACCACGGGGGCCTCGTTATCAAAGTAGCCGTCATGGGTGCCGCAGAGGACCAGATTGGGGTACTGGGCACAGATGCGGCTGCCTGCCTCCTCCGCCACGCCGGGCTTGGCACCCAGCAGGAAGAGGCGGCCCCCCATCTCGTTGAGCTGGGCCAGCATGTCAGCGGCAAAGTCGATGCCGGGTACCCGCTCCTTCAAAGGTGTGCCCAAAATTTTGGCGGAATAAACCACGCCGATGCCGTCTGGCAGGA
>CAUBHZ010000204.1 GCA_958435885.1 uncultured Intestinimonas sp.
GGAGAAGTACGGCAGCCAGGACGAGGCCTCGGTGCTCCAGCGGAAGCTGGAGTGGCTGGAGTCCACCGACACCCAGAACCGGGTCTATCATCAGCAGGACACGGAGGACGATGGGAAGGACCCCATCTCCAACTACGGCAACGCCGACGAGACGGAGGAAAACCTCTATTTATATGTGCTCTCCCAGCTCCAGGTCATGGAGCTCCCCCCGGAAGTGCTTGCGGCAGGGCGCTTCCTGGTGGAGTCCCTCAACCAGAACGGCTGGCTGGACGAGCCCCTGGAGGATCTGGCCGTCCAGATGGAACAGCCCATGGAGGTGGTGGAGAAGGCCCTGGCGGTGGTCCAGAGCCTGGAGCCCGCCGGTGTGGGCGCCCGGAATCTCTCCGAGTGCCTGGTGCTCCAGCTCCAGCGGCGGCACGAGGACAGCGACCTGGCCATCCGGATCGCCAAGGACCACCTGGAGGCCCTGAGCAAGAACCGGTACGGCCTCATCGCCAAGGCCCTGGGCGTGACCCAGGAGGAGGTCCACGCCGCCTGTGAGGTCATCCGAAGCCTCAATCCCCGGCCGGGCAGCGGCTTTGCCGCCCGGGAGAACCTCACCTACATCAATCCGGACATCTTCGTGGTCAACTTCCCCGACCACTTCGAGATCCTCACCAACGACTATTTCTTCCCGTCCCTGAACGTGAGCAGCTACTACTGCCGCATGCTCAAGGACAGCGAGGACAGCGAGGTGAAGGAGTACCTCATGGGGAAGGTGCGGCAGGCCAAGTGGGTGGTGCGCTCCATCGAGCAGCGCCGGTCCACCCTCCTCCAGTGCGCCGAACACATCCTGGAGCTCCAGGAGGACTTCTTCCGCCACGGGCCCGGCCACCTCAAGCCCATGTCCCTGGCCGACATCGCCCAGCGGGTGGGGGTCCACGAGTCCACCGTCTCCCGGACGGTGAAGGACAAGTATATCCAGTGCGCCAGCGGGGTCTACCCCCTGAGCTACTTCTTCTCCCGGAGCCTGGGGGGGAGCGCCGACGCCGCCTCCCCCGACGCCGCCAAGGCCCTCCTCAAAAAGCTCATCGCCGGGGAGGACAAGAAGAAGCCCCTCTCCGACCAGAAGCTCTGCGAGCTCATGAGCCGGGAGGGCTGCGAGCTCTCCCGCCGCACCGTGGCCAAGTACCGGGACGAGCTGGGCATCCCCAGCACCACCGGCCGGAAGCAGTACGAGTGACGGGGGAACCTACACATAAGGAGCGTTTTGACACATGGACTACAAGGCAGTGATCTTTGACTTTGACTACACCCTGGGGGACGCCACCGACGCTATCTATGCCGGCTTCAAAGCGGGCATGACCGCCCTGGGCCATCCGGTCCCCGACCGGGAGACCGTCCGGCACACCGTGGGCATGGTGCTGGAGGACGCCTACACCCTCCTCACCGGGGACGACAGCCAGGCCGGCCGGACCACCTTCCGGGCGGAGTTCTCCAAGGTGGCCCGTCCCATGCAGGCGGCGGGCACCCCCCTGTGCCCCGGTGCCCGGGAACTGCTGCTGGCCCTGGAGAAGGCGGGCATTCCCACCGCTGTGGTAAGCACCAAGCACACCGGCACCCTGCGGGACATCTTCAACGGCCACGGTCTGGCGGAGAAATTCGCCTACATCGTGGGTGGCGACCTGGTCAGCCGGAACAAGCCCGACCCGGAGGGCCTCAACACCGTCCTGGGGAAGCTGGGCGTGGCGCCCGGGGAGGCCCTCTACTGCGGCGACACCGTCATCGACGCCCAGACCGCGGCGGCGGCGGGGACCGCCTTCTGCGCCGTGCTCAACGGCACCACCCCGGCGGAGGATTTCCAGGACCTGCCCCACGTCCACATCGCCCCCGATCTCACCGACCTGCAGACCTTCCTGGGTCTGTGAGACGAGGCGGAGGCCTTCAGAACCGAATGTAAAGTCTGTGTGCGCCGGCCCCGGCAAAAGGGGGCCGGCGCACACTGCTTTTGTGGGCCGCGGAAGAAATGTAAAGGGGAAAAAAGGAGCAAAAAACCGGCGGCTGCCCCATAGAGGGGAGAAAAACGGGGCAAAATAGACGAAAAGAGAAATGTAAAATCGGAGGCGGCGCAAGGATTTTACAAAAAAACGGCGGGGAAATAGGGCTTACAAAGACTTTACACAGCCCGGGAGGCGGACTTTACAAAAGCCCGGTATACTGATAGCCGTTCCAAGGGAAACTAAGAGATCAAACCCGAATACCAAATGGATTGGAGAATGAGATCATCATGAAGAAGACACTTGCTATGCTGCTCTCCGCGGCCCTCTGCGTGAGCCTGTTTGCCGGCTGCTCCGGCGGCACCTCCAGCTCCACCCCCGCCCCCGAGACCACCACTCCCGCCACCGAGTCCCAGACCGCTGAGGAGACCAAGCTCTCCGGCACCGTGGTGACCAACGGTTCCACCTCCATGGAGAGCGTCATGGGCTCCCTGATCGAGGCCTTCAAGGAGGTCCAGCCCGACGTGCAGGTCCAGTACACCGGCTCCGGCTCCGGCGCCGGCATCACCTCCGCCCAGGACGGCACCGCCGACATCGGCCTGGCCAGCCGTGACCTGAAGGACGACGAGACCGGCGTGAAGCAGATCACCGTGGCCAAGGACGGCATCGCCATCATCGTCAACCCCGAGAACCCTGTGGCCGACCTGAGCATCGAGCAGATCGCCCAGATCTTCACCGGCGAGATCACCAACTGGTCCGAGCTGGGCGGCAGCGACGGCCAGATCGTGCCCATCGGCCGTGAGGCCGGTTCCGGCACCCGGGACGGCTTCGAGTCCATCACCGGCACCGAGGACGCCTGCGTGTACCAGAACGAGCTGACCTCCACCGGCGAGGTCATCGCCAACGTGGCCTCCAACCCCAACGCCATCGGCTACGCCTCCCTGTCCGCCGTGGACGACACCGTGAAGGCCCTCACCGTGGGCGGCGTGGCTCCCTCCGAGGAGACCGTCCTGGACGGCACCTACGCCATCCAGCGTAACTTCAACTTCATCCTCAGCGACAGCACCGAGCTCTCCGATGCCGCCCAGGCCTTCGTTGACTGGGCCACCTCCACTGAGGCTTCCGACCTGATCGCCGGCGCGGGCGCTGTGCCTGTGGCCTGAACGGAACGCTCAGACCGGACTGAGACCGCCTGAACGAGAGCCCCCTCGGTCCGCGAGGGGGCTCTTTCCGTACGTCCAAAACTAGAGAAAGGCCGATATCCCCATGAAACAGAAGCTGCGCCCCATGGAAGTCTTTATGAACGCGGTGTTTTTCCTCTGCGGCCTCATCGCCGTGGTGTTCGTCCTCTTTATCAGCGTCTACCTCATCATCTCCGGCCTGCCCGCCATCAAGGAGATCGGGCTGGTGGAGTTCCTCTTCGGCACCAAGTGGGCCTCCACCGCCGCCGAGCCCTCCTTCGGCATCCTGCCCTTCATCCTCACCTCCATCTACGGCACCGCCGGCGCCATCGTGCTGGGTGTGCCGGTGGGCTTTATGACGGCGGTCTTTCTGGCCAAGGTGGCTCCCCAGAAGCTGGCCACTGCCGTCCGCACGGCGGTGGACCTGCTGGCCGGCATCCCCTCGGTGGTCTACGGCCTCATCGGCATGATGGTGCTGGTGCCCGCCGTCCGCAAGCTCTTCAACCTGCCCGACGGCGCCAGCCTCTTCTGCGCCATCATCGTCCTGGCCATCATGATCCTGCCCTCCATCATCTCCGTGTCCGAGACCGCCCTCAAGGCGGTGCCCAAGGAGTATGAGGAGGCCTCCCTGGCCCTGGGCGCCACCCACATCGAGACCATCTTCCGGGTCAGCGTCCCGGCGGCTTCCAGCGGCATCGCCGCCTCCATCGTGCTGGGCATCGGCCGGGCCATCGGCGAGGCCATGGCCGTCATCATGGTGGCCGGCAACGTGGCCAACATGCCCACTCTCTTCTCCTCCGTCCGTTTCCTCACCACCGCCGTGGCCAGCGAGATGAGCTACGCCTCCGGCCTCCAGCGCCAGGCCCTCTTCTCCATCGCCCTGGTGCTCTTCCTCTTCATCATGCTCATCAACGTGGTCCTCAACTCTCTGCTCAAACGGAAGAAGGGGTGATATTCTGTGACTGAAATGAAGCCGCTTTCCGGCAGGAGAAAGCTCTATGATCTGGTGCTGCGCTTCCTGCTCTACTTCTGCGCGGTGCTCACCTGTGCCCTGCTGCTCTTCGTCATCGGCTATATCTTCGTCAAGGGCCTGCCCAATATCACCTGGTCCTTCCTCACCAGCGAGCCCAGCTATATCAAGGACACCATCGGAATCCTGCCCAACATCCTCAACACGGTGTATATCGTGGTGGTGACCCTGATCTTCATCCTGCCCCTGGGCGTGGGCGCCGCCGTCTACCTCACCGAGTACGCCCGCAACCGCCGCCTGGTGGCCGTCATCGAGTTCGCCACCGAGACCCTCACCGGCATCCCCTCCATCATCTTCGGCC
>CAUBHZ010000205.1 GCA_958435885.1 uncultured Intestinimonas sp.
GAGGACGCCCCCCTCACCCTCCACGATGCCGTTGACCGCCGGCCGGTCCAGGAGGCGGTAGTCCAGCCAGGTGTTGAGCTTCATCAGCCGTTCCCGGCCGGCCACGTGGTCGGTGAGCCAGCTGTCCCACTGGTTGAAGTAGTCCCCGCTGAGCAGAGCCTCCGCTTTGGCCTCCGGCACGGAGGAGAGGGCCCGGTTCTCGTAGTAGAGGGCCTGGATCCTGGAGCCGTGGAAGAAGATCAGCAGGGGCACGGCGAACAGAATACCAACAAAGAGGATGGAAAAACAGACTTCCGAGATTCGTTTCAACTGCCGCACCTCCTCTCAGAACCGGAAATAGATGAAGGGGTTGTAGCTGGAGCTCACCAGCCGCAGGAAGGAGAGGGCGAAGAGCCCCAGGGCCGCCGCCTTGGGAGCCCAGGTGAGGACCAGGCCACTGAGGACGGTGTCCCTGGCCTCCAGCCGGCGGAGTGCCCAGTCCCGCAGGGGCAGGGAGGCGGGGATGGCCAGCAGCAGCTCCCAGCGGAACTGGAGCAGGTAGTAGAGGCTGCGGCCGTCGGTCCAGCCCCCGGCGGCGCCGCCGAACATGGCGGCGATGAACTGACCGGCGTAGGTGAGGCTCTCCGACCGGAAGAGCACCCAGCCCAGCAGGATGAGCACCAGGGCGTAGACATGGCGCAGAAGGGCGGGGAGACGCTCCAGGGCCCGGCCCCAGAGGTACTTTTCCCCCAGGAGCAGGAGGGCGTAATAGAGGCCCCAGGCCAGAAAGGTCCACGCCGCCCCATGCCAGAAGCCGGTGAGGGCCCACACCACCAGAATGTTCCGGATGTGGCGGGCGGTGGAGCAGCGGTTGCCCCCCAGCGGGATGTAGACATAGTCCCGGAACCAGGTGGACAGGGAGATATGCCACCGCCGCCAGAACTCGGTCACCGAGCGGGAGATGTAGGGGTAATTGAAGTTTTCGAGGAAGTGGAAGCCGAACATGTGCCCCAGGCCGATGGCCATGTCGGAGTAGCCGGAGAAGTCGTAGTAGATCTGGCCTGTGTAGGCGATGGCGCCCAGCCAGGTGAGGGAGACGGTGAGGAACTCCGGGCGGACGGCGAAGATCTCGTCGGCCATGAGGCCCAGCTGATTGGCCAGCAGCATCTTCTTGGCCAGACCGAAGAGGAAGCGCACCGCCCCGGCGGAGAAGTCGGAGACCGTCTCCCGCCGGGTGAGGATCTCTTCGGCCACGGTGGTGTAGCGGACGATGGGGCCGGCCACCAGCTGGGGAAAGAGAGAGATATAGAGGGCCACGTGGAGCGGGTTGCGCTGGGGCTGGGCCTGGCCCCGGTAGACGTCCAGCACGTAGGAGAGGCCCTGGAAGGTGAAAAAGGAGATGCCGATGGGGAGGGTGACCTCAGGCACCGGCAGGCCGGTCCACACCTTGGCCAGATTGGAGCACAGGAAGCCGGCATATTTGAACCAGCCCAGCAGGGCCAGATTCACCGCCGTGGTCACCGCCATGACGGCTTTGGCGTGCCGCCGCCCCGGGGCGGCCCACAGGGCGCCGGTGTAGTTGACGGCGATGGAGAGGAGCATGAGGAGCAGAAAGCGGGGACCGCCGTAGCCGTAGAAAAAGAGGCTGAAGGCCAGGAGCACGCCGTTCCGCCAGGCTCTGGCTTGGGCGGGCAGGAGATAGTAGGCCGCCAGCAGGAGCGGCAGAAAGACAAAGAGAAAGGTCACGCTGCTGAAGACCACGGGACATACCCCCATTCGGTGCGAAAATCCTGAAAAAGGAAATAAAACCGGCAGTAGGACGATGATATTGTAACATATACGGCCTGTTCCGGCAATAGAGTAAAAGCAGGGGCGCCCCGAAGGGCGCCCCTGACGGACCGTGTTTGGATTCAGTAGGCGGCCACGATGCCGCCGTCGTTGGCGTAGACGGTGCTGATGCCGCCGGTCTCGCAGATGAAGACCTCGGAGAAGCGGCAGCTCTTCTGGACCATCTCCTTGAGCTGGAAGGCCCGCTCCAGACAGTTGCAGTGGGAGAGAACCAGCAGCTTGCCCACGTGGTTGGGGTCCTTTTCCATGATCTCCACCATCTTGTGCAGGGCCTGCTTCATGCTCATGGCCTGTCCCCGCTTGCAGATCTCGCCCTGGGGGGTGGAGCCCATGAGGAGCTTGATCCGCAGGGCGGCGGTGACCACCGACTGGAGGGCGGTGAGCCGGCCGTTTTTCCGCAGGTTCTCCAGGGTCTCCAGCACGAAGAGGGTGTTCATCCCGCCGCAGAAGGCGGTGGCCTGCTTGACCACCTCGTGGAAGGGGAGTCCGGCGGCGGCCAGCTCCCGCACCTTCAGGGCCAGCAGCACCTCACCGGCGGAGGCGGAGCAGGAGTTGAAGATGTGGATGTGGGCGTCGGGGTGCTCCTCCAGCCAGAGCTGACGGGCCTGCTGGGCGCTGTTGTGGGACCCGGAGAGCAGGGCCGAGAGGGTGATCACGTACAGATCGTCAGCACCGCAGTCGAAGGCGTCCAGATACTGGGCAGGGGAGGGGCAGGCGGTCTGGGGTGCGGTCTCGCACTCCTTCATCCGCCACAGCAGCTCCGCGCGGTCCAGTCCGGCGTCATCCACGAAGTGCTTGTCGCCCACGCGGATGGTCAGGGGCACGCTGAGGAAGGCGTCCTCCCGCAGGAGAGAGGGGGTCAGGTCACAGCAGCTGTCCACGATGACTTTAAAACTCATGCTGACAATCTCCTAATCTCATTTTGTGAATCAGATTCTACCATAGGCCATGAGAAAAGTCAACCGAAAGAAGGGAAAAGAAAAAGAAAGGTCCCCTTCCGATTTGCCAGAAGGGGACAGTTGGATCAGGCCAGCAGGTAGACGTCGCAGGTCCGCACGCCGAAGCTGATGCACTCGCTGTAGGTATCAAAGAAGAGGTCGATGCGGTTGCCCTTGATGTTGCCGCCGCAGTCCTCGGCGGTGGCCACGCCGTAGGTGATGGAGCCGTCGGCGGAGACGATGAACATCCGGGTGCCGTAGGGGATGACCCTGGGGTCCACGGCGATGGCGCCCACCCGGGCGGTGGTGCCGGTGGCGGTCCGCTTCCAGGACTGGCGCTGGGTGGTGTAGGCGGTGGCTTTGCAGCTGATGACCTGAGTGTAGGTCAGCTCTGTGCCCGAGGCGGTGGTCAGGGTACCGCCGCCGTCGGTACCGGCGTCAATATTGGTGAGCACGTCGTCGGTGACGCTGAGCCAGGACTGGGCGGCGGGAGCCACCCGGGTGCCGTAGGCCACGATCTCGTCCACAGGCTCCTGGGAGACGTAGGTGCCCATGGAGGTGATGCGCAGGCTGCCGTCGGGGTCGGTGACCACCCGGCTCTTGGCGGACACGGTACCCTGGGTGCCGGTCTGCACCACCTGCTCCTGGCCCAGCGGCAGGTCAGGGTCGGCCTGGCGGAGGGTGTCGTAGGGCAGCAGGTCCACCACCTGCTCCTCATAGGTGGTCACCGGCCGCTCCACCGTGACGGACACCGAGCCGTCCTCCTGGACGGCGGAGGTGACCCGGTCCCGCTCCGAGACCTCCACCCCGGCCTGGGCCAGGGCGGCCTCGGTGTCGCCGGATTTGCCGGTGACGGTGTAGACGGCCTCGCCGTCGGTGATATGGTAAGTGGTCTGGGGGCTGGCGGAACCGGTGATGAACAGGGTGGCCAGCAGTCCGGAGATCAGCAGGGCGGCAGTTCGGCCGCCCCTGGATGATCGGTCAAACATGGGGAAATACCTCCTGAAGGATGTATCCGTTGATTTTGTAATCATTTGCGCTGCGTGGAACAGGAGGGATTATAGCCACTTTTTCCGCAAAAGTCAAATCAACCGGGAACTTTCAGAAGGCATATGCAAAAAGGAAGCCGTTTTTTTCCGTCGTTTGCCGTCGTCCGGGACGGAGAAAAGAAACAAAAGGTTACAAATAGTAACAAGCTCAAAGCCCTGGGGCCCAGGGGGTCCCGCCCTTGGCGCCGCTGCCGTCGGCGTCGGGACGGGAAAAGGGGAGAGAACTGGGGACCGGACCCAGATCTTCTCCCCTTTATTCCCATATTTTAGGCAAATGACATCCAGTATCAAGGGTTCTATACAAAAATATGGAAAATATTTTTGGCGCTCCTGTGGAAAAAGTGGGGCTGCCGTCGACGAAAACTTTATGCAAGGGGACGGAAAAAGTTCAGTCCTCCGCTCCGGGAAGGGGCAGTTCCGGCACCTCGGACTGGAGCTCGGCGAAGAGTTTTTTGTCCTCCTTGGAGGTGAACTCCAGCTTCCGGTAGAGGTCGGGCCGCCGCCGCCAGGTCCGCAGGATGCTCTGCTTCCGCCGCCAGCGGGCGATGTTCTTGTGGTCGCCGGAGCGGAGAATGGGGGGGACGGTGCGGCCGTGCCAGGTCTCGGGCCGGGAGTACTGGGGGTACTCCAGCAGGCCGTTCCAGTGGCTCTCCTCCTCGAAGC
>CAUBHZ010000206.1 GCA_958435885.1 uncultured Intestinimonas sp.
AGAACTCTTGACTATAATATTTGACGTGCCATTATGCGAGGTGTGCCATGCGACTGAACCTGAAAACATCATCAACGTACCCGGAGGCGTGTGCCCCTTCTCCTATGAGTTGGATCTCTCCGACCTGGAGTTCGGCGGTGCCCACCCCATCGACCAGCCGGTCCGGGTGACCGGACAGGTCCGCAACATGGCGGGTGCGCTGGTGCTGGAGGGAACGGCCGCTACCACGCTCCATCTTGTCTGTGACCGGTGCGCCAAACCGTTCGCCCGGGAGAAGACGGTCCGCTTGGAAACGCTGCTGGCCCAGGAGCTGGCCGACGAGCGGAGCGACGACGAGATCGTCCTGCTGGACGGAGACGAGGTGGACCTGGACGACGTGGCTACCACGGCGTTCGTCCTCGCGATGGATAGCAAGAACCTCTGCTCAGAGGACTGCAAGGGCATCTGTCCCGGGTGCGGCGTTGACCTCAACGTGGAAGCATGCCGGTGCAAGCCCGAGGTAGACCCCCGGCTGGCAGTGCTTGCCAAGCTTTTGGAGGACAAAGAGAGCGAGTAAACTAGCAGTACCCGCGCAGGGTATTCAAGGAGGTGTCACAGATGGCAGTCCCTAAGTCTAAAGTATCCAAGCAGCGTCGGAACAAGCGTCGGAGCTCCGTGTGGAAGCTGGAGACCCCCGGTCTCAACAAGTGCCCCAAGTGCGGCGCTTACCGCCTGCCCCACCGGCTGTGCAAGTCCTGCATGACTTACAATGGCCGTGAGTTCGGCAAGGTCGAGGCCACCGAGTCCAAGGCCAACTAAACAGGCAAAAAGAAATGAGGGGGCAACCCCTCTTTCTTTTTGCCTTGAAAGGTATGGAAGAAAAAAGCTCCCGTCTCCTCGGAGAGCGGAGGGGGGGGCTCCGGGGGGAACTGGTTTCCCCCGGAAGAGCCGGGCGCGAAGCGCTATGCATTTCCCGCAGGAAATGTCCGGCTCGTGACCCCTCTTTCTTTTTGCCTTGAAAGGTATGGGAGAAAAAACTCCCGTCCCCTCGGAGAGCGGAGGGGGGGCTCCGGGGGGAACTGGTTTCCCCCGGAAGAGCCGGGCGCGAAGCGCTATGCATTTCCCGCAGGAAATATCCGGCTCGTGACCCCTCTTTCTTTTTGCCCTTCTGCAAGAAGGAATGCTTTCCCCTTCCATTTTGCCCGCAATTCGGGTACAATAAGACGAGTAACAGATAAGGAAGTGAGCCTGTGAGCACGAAAATACGTTCGGTGGACAGCGGCAGCCCGGCGGAGCGGGCGGGGGTCCGCCCGGGGGAGACCCTGCTGGAGATCAGCGGCCACCGGGTGGTGGACGTGCTGGACTACAAGTTTTACGGCTACGACGCCAGGCTCACCCTGACCCTTCAGGGGGAGGACGGCCAGCGGCGGACGGTAAAGCTGCGGAAGGAGGAGGGGGAGGACCTGGGCCTCAACTTTGAGACCTATCTTATGGACCGGGCCCGCTCCTGCGCCAACCAGTGCATCTTCTGCTTTGTGGACCAGATGCCGCCGGGGATGCGGAAGACCCTTTATTTTAAGGATGACGACGCCCGCCTCTCCTTCCTGCTGGGCAACTATATCACCCTCACCAATCTCTCACCCCGGGAGATCCAGCGGATCTGCGACCTGCGGGTGAGCCCGGTGAACATCTCCGTCCACGCCACCGACCCGGAGCTGCGCACGGCCATGCTGAAAAACCCCCGGGCGGGGGAGTGCCTGGACGTCATGAAGCGGCTGGCGGCGGCGGGGATCGAGATGAACTGCCAGGTGGTGGCCTGTCCCGGCGTCAACGACGGTCCGGCCCTGGACCGCACCCTGCGGGAGCTGGGGGAGCTCTACCCCCAGGTGAACAGCGTGGCGGTGGTGCCGGTGGGGGTGACCAAATTCCGGGAGGGTCTGTGTCATATCGACCCCTATACCCCGGATCAGGCCGCCGCTCTGATCGACCAGGTGGAGGCCTTCGGACGGGCCTTCCAGGCCGGCCACGGCACCGCCCTGGCCTGGTGCTCCGACGAGTTCTACCTCATCGCCGGCCGGACGCTGCCGGAAAAGTCCTATTATGAGGATATGGCCCAGCTGGAGAACGGCGTGGGCATGCTGCGGCTGCTGCTGAGCCAGGCGGCCATGGCCCTGGAGGACCAGGACCCCGGAGCCGCGCCTCCCGCCTTTTCGGTGGCTACCGGCGTGTCGGCGGCGCCCTTTGTGCGGGAAATCGTTGACATGTGCCGGGAAAAATGCGATAAAATAAGGGGAAAGGTCTATCCCATCCGCAACCGCTTCTTCGGCGAGACCATCACGGTGTCCGGGCTCATCACCGGCACCGACCTGGTGGAGCAGCTCAAGGGGGCGGAACTGGGGGAAGTGCTCTATATCCCCGCCAACATGCTCCGGTCCGGGGAGCGGGTCTTCCTGGACGATGTGACGGTGGAGGAGGCCCAGGCTGCCCTGGGTGTCCCCATCATCCCTCTGGACGAGGAGAGCGGCTTCGATCTGGTGGACGCCATCTTCGGCCTGCCGGCGGAACACACCGGCCATGCCCTCCCGCCGGAGGAGGAGTACTACCGCTATAACCCGTAAGGAGTATCAATAGAAAGGATGTGCCGCCAATGAAACCTCTTGTGGCCATCGTTGGACGCCCGAACGTGGGAAAGTCCATGCTGTTCAATAAACTGGTGGGCAAGCGCCTCTCCATCGTGGAGGACACCCCCGGCGTCACCCGTGACCGGCTCTATGCCGAGGCGGAGTGGTGCGGCCATACCTTCGATATCGTGGATACCGGCGGCATCGAGCCCGGTACCGACAGCGAGATCCTGACCTTCATGCGCAAGCAGGCGGAGATCGCCATCCAGAACGCCACAGTCATCATTTTCCTCTGCGACATCAAGACCGGCCTCACCGCCTCCGACCAGGAGGTGGCCAACATGCTCCTGCGCTCCCGGAAGCCGGTGGTGCTGGCGGTGAACAAGATGGACCAGGTGGGTGCCACCAACCCGGACATCTATGAGTTCTACAACCTGGGCCTGGGCGATCCCATCGCCGTCTCCGCCGTCCACGGCCACGGCACCGGCGACCTGCTGGACGCCTGCTTCCAGTACTTCCCCCCCGAGGAGGAGGAGGACGAGGAGGACGATGTCATCAAGGTGGCCATCATCGGCAAGCCCAATGTGGGCAAGTCCTCCCTGGTCAACCGCATCCTGGGGCAGGAGCGGGTCATCGTCAGCGATGTGGCGGGCACCACCCGGGACGCGGTGGACAGTCCCTTCGAGAACGGGCGGGGCAAATACCTGTTCATCGACACGGCAGGGATGCGGAAGAAGTCCAGGGTGGATGACCGCATCGAGAAGTTCTCCGTCCTGCGGGCCACCATGGCCATCGAGCGCAGCGACGTGTGCCTCATCATGATCGACGCCCGGGAGGGGGTCACCGAGCAGGACACCAAGGTGGCCGGTCTGGCCCACGAGGCGGGCAAGGCCTGCATCATCGTGGTCAACAAGTGGGATGCCATCGAGAAGGACGGCAAGACCATGGACCAGATGCGCCAGGACGTGATGCGGGACCTGAGCTATATGACCTACGCCCCCATCGTGTTCATCTCCGCCCTCACCGGCCAGCGGGTGGACCGGCTCTTCGAGCTGATCAACTATGTGAATGACCAGGCAGCCACCCGCATCTCCACCGGGATGCTCAACTCGGTGCTGGCCGATGCCACCGCCCGGGTGCAGCCCCCCACGGACAAGGGCCGCCGCCTGAAGATCTACTACATGACCCAGGTGGGCATCCGCCCCCCTCATTTTGTGTGCTTCTGCAACGACGCCCGGCTGTTCCACTTCTCCTATCAGCGGTATCTGGAGAACCAGATCCGAGCCACCTTCGGCCTGGAGGGCACGCCGGTGCGGCTGACCATCCGGCAGAAGGGCGAGAAGGAGGAGTGAGCAATGCTAGGCATGACTTGGGGGGACATCTCCCCCTGGATCTTTTATGACATGGGTCTGCCCTTGCTTCTGGTGGCGGCAGCGGCCTACCTGCTGGGCTGCTCCAACGGGGCGGTCATCGTCTCCAAGTACATCCTGCGGGACGATGTGCGCACCCACGGCAGTGGAAATGCGGGACTGACCAACTTCTACCGCACCTTCGGCGGGCCGCTGACCCTGGTGGTTATTTTGTGCGATGTCCTCAAGGCGGTGGCCGCAGTGTGGGCGGGCATCCTGATGGCCCGATATTGGGACGGCGGCTTCTGGAGCCAAGAGGCCATTGTTCTGGTCTTTGCCAAGTACTGGGCGGGCCTGTTCTGCCTGCTGGGCCACATGTTCCCCTGTATGTTCCACTTTAAGGGGGGCAAGGGGATCCTGTCCGGCGGCACCATCGCCATCATGATCGACTGGCGCATTGCCCTGGTGGTGTGGGGGGGATT
>CAUBHZ010000207.1 GCA_958435885.1 uncultured Intestinimonas sp.
GCGGCAAGGAGGTCTCCGACCAGGCCGCCGCCTGCATCCACTGCGGCTATCCCCTCTGCACCGCCGACCTCCCCGCCCGGTACGCCCTCATCCTGGTCGATCCCGGTCCCAACCCCGGCAAGACCGCCGCCATTCTCCACAACCGGCTCACCCTGACCCAGGAGGAGGCCCAGGCCCTTACCGAGGAGAGCCCCGCCGTGGCGGTCCAGGGTCTCACTTGGAAGGAGGCCTGGGACCTGAACGACATTCTTCGCCACAGCTGTACCTGCAAAGTGGTCCGGGACAGGTCGGTTTGGACCCCGGAGGCCGTCCGCTCTGCCTCCGCCGTAGACTTGAATCAGGAGCAGTCCCGGGCCTGGGCGGAGCGGACCGCCGGTCCCATGACCTTCTGGAAAACGGTGGGGGCCATCCTGTGCGCCCTGGCGATCTGGACCGTGGCCGGTTTTCTGCTGGCCGCCATCTTCCAGGCATTTTAAGCGTTAAAACACAAAAAGGTCCCCGGCAGTTCAATGAACTGCCGGGGACCTTTTTCTCACTTGTTCCAGTTGAGGACGTCCCGGTTTTTGACAAAATACTCCACGCCGGAGTAGAGGGTGGTGACCACGATGACGGCCACGCACACCGTGTTGAGCCAGGCCGGAATGCTCAGCAGCATGATGCAGATACACACCATGGTAGAGGCGGTCTTCACCTTGCCGGACCAGCCGGCGGCTATGACCCGACCGTTGTCCACGGCCACCAGCCGGAGACCGGTGACGGCGAACTCCCGGGCCACCACGATGAGGACAGCCCAGGCGGGCATCTGCCCGCTCTCGATGAACCACAGCATGGCGGAGACCACCAGCAGCTTGTCGGCCAGGGGGTCCATGAACTTGCCGAAGTCGGTGATCTGGTTGTAGTGCCGGGCCACGTAGCCGTCGATAAAGTCGGTGACACTGGCCAGGATGAAGATGGCCAGGGCGATGTAGTGGTTATAGGGCGGGATGACCAGGTACAAAACCGCCAGGAAGATGGGGATCATGACCACCCGGGTCATGGTGAGCTTGTTGGCTGTATTCATGGTCTCACTCCTCGATCTCGCCGGTCAGGTCGCCGTCGGACATGCCGGTGATGCGCACGTTGACAAAGGTCCCGGCAGGCACGGTGCCCGCGGCGGTAAAGTACACGTGGCCGTCGATGTCGGGGGAGTCGGCGTAGGTCCGGCCCGCCCAGCAGCCCATGTCGGCGTCAAAGCCCTCGCAGAGGACCTCCATGACGGTGCCCAGCTTCTCCTCGTTCCAGCGGTCCATGACCCGGGACTGGAGGTCCACCAGCAGCTCGGCCCGGTGCTGGGCCACGTCGGCGGGGACCTGGTCGGCCATCCTGGCGGCAGGGGTGCCCTCCTCACAGGAGAAGGGGAAGACGCCCGCCCGCTGGAAGTCCAGCTCGGGAAGGCGCCGGCACAGCTCCTCGAACTCGGCCTCTCCCTCGCCGGGGAAGCCCACGATGATGGAGGTCCGCAGCACCAGGTCGGGCATCTTGGCCCGGAGCTTGCCCACCGCCTCGGTGATGAGGGCGCTGTCCCCCCGGCGGTTCATGGCCTTGAGGATCTTGTCGCTCATGTGCTGGATGGGGATATCCAGGTACTTGACGATCTTGGGCTCCCGGGCGATGACGTCGATGAGCTCGTCGTCGATCTCGTCGGGATAGAGGTAGTGGAGCCGGATCCAGTGGAAGGGCATTTTGCACAGCTCGGTGAGGAGCTCGCCCAGACGGCGGCGGCCGTAGAGGTCGGTGCCGTACCGGGTGATGTCCTGGGCGATGACCAGCAGCTCCTTCACGCCGCTGTCCGCCAGGCCCTTGGCCTCCTCCAGCAGGGACTCCATGGTACGGCTGCGGTAGCGGCCCCGGAGATAGGGGATGATGCAGTAGGCGCAGCGGTTGTCGCAGCCCTCGGCGATCTTCAGGTAGGCGGTGTAGGGGGGCGTGGACACCAGCCGATGCCCGTCCTCCACGGTGTGGTCGATGTCCCCGAAGTAGGTGGGGGTATCCCCCTCCATGACGGACTCTATGGCGGGGACGATGTCGGTGTAGCTGCCGGTGCCCAGGATGCCGTCCACCTCGGGCAGCTCCTCCAGGATCTCGTCCTGGTAGCGCTGGGTGAGGCAGCCGGCCACCAGCAGCTTCTTCAGCTTGCCGGCGCTCTTCAGCGGGGCGATGGACAGGATGGTGTCGATGGCCTCGCTCTTGGCGGAGTCGATGAAGCCGCAGGTGTTGACCACCGCCACGTCAGCCCCCTCGGGCTCCCCGGTGACGGTATAGCCCGCCTCCCGGCACAGAGCCATCATCTGCTCCGTGTTCACCAGATTCTTGGCGCAGCCCAGGGATACGAATGCAACTTTCAAGTGGATGCTCTCCTTCTTTGTTCAGATCAGAGGAAGACGCAGCGCCCCTCCCGGCGGGGCGGCATCTTGGGGGACTGGTCGGGGTAGCCCAGGGCGATGGCGGAGACGAACTCCCCCTTGCCGGGGGCGTACTTGGCCTGGAGCTCCGGACCGAAGCCCATGCGCTGGGCCGCCGACATCCAGCAGGAGCCGATGCCCCTGTCCCAGGCGGCCAGCATCAGGTTCTCAATGGCGGCGGAGACGCTCTGCATGGCGCCGTCCCGGTCGGGGAAGCTGTCCTTGAGGAAGAAGGCCAGCACCACCACCGGCGCCCCGCCCAAACTCACCAGGAAGCTCTCGGTCTCCTTAATGGTCTCCGGATTTTTCTTGAACCGGTCCTCCAGCACCGGGTGGAAGGCCACCATCACCCGGCGCATCACCTCCCGGAACTCCGCCATCTTGTCCGGGCTCTGGATCACGACAAAATACCAGTGCTGCATGTTGATGGCCGACGGGGCGCAGCAGGCCGCCGCCAGGATCTCCTCCAGGGTCTCGCGGGGGATGGGGTCGCTCTTGTACTTGCGGATGCTGCGTCGGGTCAGCAGGCATTCCATGGCGTTCATGCTTCATCCTCCTCCAGTGATGCGTCATAGCGGCGCAATGCCGCGCTGATGTCGGTCCAGTGGTAGCCCCTGCGGGCCAGGGCGTCGGAGACCCGCTTGAGCTCCCGGCGGTCGGTAATCCGCCCGTGCAGCTTCTGCCGCAGGAGGGCGTCGATGGCCTCGGACGGGTCGTCCAGGTCAGCCAGGACTTCGTCCCAATATTCCCGGGGCACCCCCCGGCGGCGCAGCTCCTCCCGGAGCCGGTAGGGTCCGTAGCCCTTGGCGGAATAGTGCCGCACCAGGGTCTCGGCGTAGGCGCGGTCATTGAGGAGGCCCAGCCGCTCCAGCTCGTCGGCCACCGCCCCGGCCTCCTCCTCCGTGGCGTCGGCCCGCTCCACCAGCCGGTCGGTGAGCTCCTTGCGGGACATGGGCCGGGTGGTGAGCAGGCTCAGGGCCCGGTCCTTCAGGCCGCTCTCCCGGGCGGCGTGCTCCAGGGCGGTCTTTTCCTCCGCCGTGAGCTCCTTGCCCACGTACAGGGAGAAGGCCACCACCTCCCGCTCGCCGATGCGGAGAAGCTCTCCGTTGTCCAGCTGGACCAGGATGCGGCCTTTCTTATGCTTGGATGCGGAGAGCTTACTGATCCGCATCCTCGAAATCCTCGGCGGTCACATCTACCGCCCGTCCGGCGGCCTTGGCGGCAGCCTTGGCCTGGGTGGGCAGCAGCTTGTAGGAGTTGGCCCGGATGTCGGCCTCCAGCTTCTCGGCCACCTCGGGGTTGTCCAGCAGGTACTGCTTGGCGGCCTCCTTGCCCTGGCCCATGCGGGTCTCCCCCATGGCAAACCAGGAGCCCGACTTCTGCACCAGGTCCATCTGGACGCCCAGGTCGATGAGCTCGCCGGTCTTGGCGATGCCTTGGCCGAACATGATGTCGAACTCGGCCTGCCGGAAGGGAGGCGCCACCTTGTTCTTGACCACCTTCACCCGGACGTGGTTGCCGATCATCTCGGAGCCGTTCTTCAGGGTCTCCACCTTCCGCACGTCCATACGGACGGAGGCGTAGAACTTCAGGGCCCGGCCGCCGGTGGTGACCTCCGGGTTGCCATACATGACGCCCACCTTTTCACGGAGCTGGTTGATGAAGATGACGATACAGTTGGTCTTGGCGATGGAGCCGGCCAGCTTCCGCAGGGCCTGGCTCATAAGCCGGGCCAGAAGGCCCACGTGGGAGTCGCCCATGTCGCCCTCGATCTCCGCCTTGGGGGTGAGGGCGGCCACCGAGTCCACCACCACCACGTCGATGGCGCCGGAGCGGACCAGGGCCTCACAGATCTCCAGGCCCTGCTCGCCGGTGTCGGGCTGGGAGATGAGCATGGAGTCGATGTCCACCCCCAGGGCGCGGGCATAGGAGGGGTCCAGGGCGTGCTCGGCGTCGATGAAGGCCACCTCGCCCCCCCGCTTCTGC
>CAUBHZ010000208.1 GCA_958435885.1 uncultured Intestinimonas sp.
ATGCCCCCCTGGACCGGCTCCGCCGCCTTGGGCTTGGGGGGCTTGGGGGCGGGCTTGGGCACGAAGACCGGCTCTTCGTCGGTGAAGGCGGCGGCATCCATCCAGTCCTCCTGGCGGGTGCGGTCGCTGCTCTCCCCCCGAAGATAGAAGACGGACACCCCGAAATAGGCGGCAATCTTCTCCTGCTGCTCCTTGGTGGGGGTCTGCCGCCCCGTCTCAAACTTCTCGGCGGCGTTCTTGGGGAAGCCCAGAGCGGCGGAGAGGGCGGGACGGCTCAGCCCCCGCTCGTTGCGCAGCTCCTCCATGCGCTGTCCCAGTGTGACCATAAAAACAACCTCCTTGGGTGGGTTTTTCTATGATGATACCATAAAGGTGTAACATCAACAGCAGGCGTTTTGTTCACAAAACGCCTGGACACACGGTATCCTGCCGCACTCATGCGGCAACTGTTGATATTATACCACGTCCGTCAAGCGGAGCGGCTTTTCCCTTCCGGGCGTAACTGTCCCCTCGCAAAACCGGGTCGGCTGTGGTATACTGAAGAAGCCGGCATCGCCGGCGCAAGTAAGCCCGTTCCGGGCGCAGATTGGAGCGTATGGATCATGGAGCACTGGGTCAACAGCGCCGTCTTTTATCATATCTATCCTCTGGGCTTCTGCGGCTGTCCGGAGTACAATCCCGGCGGGGAGCCGGTCCAGCGGCTGGAAAAACTGCGGGAGTGGATCCCCCACCTCAAGGAGCTGGGGGTGAACGCCCTCTACCTGGGGCCGGTGTGCCAGTCGGTGAAGCACGGCTACGACACCACCGACTACTACCAGATCGACTGCCGCCTGGGGGACGTGGACTCCTTCGCCGCGTTGTGCGACACCCTCCACGAAAACGGCATCCGGGTGGTGCTGGACGGCGTCTTCAACCACGTGGGCCGTGAGTTCTGGGCCTTCCGGGACGTGCGGGAAAAGGGCCAGGCCTCCCACTACTGCGGCTGGTTCCAGAACCTGAACTTCGGCGGCGGCTCCCCCATGGGGGACCCCTTCTGGTATGAGTCCTGGGGCGGACACTACGAGCTGGTGAAGCTCAACCTGAAAAACCCCGAGGTCCGGGACCATCTGCTGGGAGCCGTAGGCATGTGGATGGACCGCTTCCATATCGACGGACTCCGGCTGGACGCCGCCGACTGCGTGGATTTCGACTTCTTCCGGGCCCTGAAGCACTATACGAAATCCCGGGACCCGGAGTTCTGGCTCATGGGCGAGATCATCCACGGGGACTACGCCCGCTGGGCCAACCCGGAGATGCTGGACTCGGTGACCAACTACGAGTGCTGGAAGGGCAACTGGTCGGCCCACAACTCCAAGAACTACTTTGAGATCGCCCACTCCCTCAACCGTCAGTTCGGGCCCGGCGGCATCTACCGGGGCCTGTGCCTCTACAATTTTACCGAAAACCACGACGTGGACCGGCTGGCCAGCACCCTCACCGACCCCGCCCTGCTGGAGAACGTCTACACCCTCCTCTACACCATGCCCGGCGTGCCCTCCATCTACTACGGCGGCGAGTGGGCCGTGGAGGGCAAGCGCACCCCCCACTCCGACGTGGTGCTGCGGCCCTGCCTGGAGCTTGCCGACATGGAACAGCGGGACCAAAGTCTGTGCCGCCACCTCGCCGCCCTCTCCCGCATCCGCCGGGCCTTCCCCGCCCTGGCCGTGGGGGACTACGAGAACGTGGTCATCAAAAATGAGCAGCTGGTCTTCCGCCGCGCCACCCCGGAGCAGCGGATCTACGTCCTCTTCAACCTCTCCCACCAGGAGTTCGGCCTGGAATTCCGCCACAATGAGCCGGTGCTCCAGGACGTGCTCAATGGCGACGAGATCTACCGCAACGACGGCGGCCGGAGCTGGATCGTCATGCCCCCCTGCTCGGCCAAGATCCTGGTGGGCGCCCCCGACCGCTTCACCTGGCGTGCGGAGGAGCCCCAGACCGTGACCACCCCCGTGGAGACGCCGGCGGAGCCCGAGGTACCCACCGCCCCCGCACCGGAGGTCAAAGAGGAACCCGTTCACGAGCCTCAGGCCGAGGCTGCCGCTCCCCAGGCGGAGGAGCCCGCCCCTCAGCCGGAGCCGAAAGCGGAACAGCCGGAGCCCGCGGCGGACGCCGGGCAGATGCTGGTCCTCCTGGCCCACCCCAGCGGGGACAGTCTCAACGCCGCCATGGCCAAGGCCGCCGCCGACGCCCTGCGCTCCAACGGCTACGGCGTGTGGCTCCACGACCTGTGCGCTGAACACTTCGACCCGGTGATGCCCGCCGACGAGGCCGCCGGACGGCCCTCCCGGGACCCCCTGGTCCTCCGGTACCAGGAGGAGCTGAAGCAGGCCGACGGCATCGTGGTGGTCCACCCCAACTGGTGGGGCCAGCCCCCCGCCGTTCTCACCGGCTGGCTGGACCGGGTGCTGCGTGAGGGGATCGCCTACGCCCTGCCCAAGGCCGGAGAAGCCCCCGCCCCCCTTCTGAAGGCCAAGGCCGCCCTGGTCTTCAACACCTCCAACACCCCTGCGCCGGTGGAGGACGCCGCCTACGGCGACCCCCTCCAGCGCATCTGGCAGAACTGCGTCTTCGGGCTCCTGGCTCTGCCCGCCTTCGACCGCTGCCTCTTCCGCCCGGTGGCCGGGAGCACCCCGGAGCAGCGGACCGGCTGGCTGGGCGAGGTGGCCGCCATGGTGTCCGCCTATTTTCCCAAAAAGCGCCGCAAATAAGAAAGGAGGCCACCCATGAACGGTACGGCCAAGCGGGGCTCCATCAGCTTCTTCGGCCTGGTGGCCATGGGGGTGGGGTGCATGCTGGGCACCTCCTGGCTCCTCCTCACCGGCACCTGGCTGGAGACCGCCCGGGGACCCCTCAACCTGGCAGTGGCCTTCCTTCTCTGCATGGCGGTGGAGTTTCCCTTCGCCTTCGCCTATATGGAGGCCATCCCCATGCTCCCCCTCACCGGCGGCGAGACGGTCTACGCCACCGCCGCCTTCGGGTGCCGGGGCGGCTTCCTGGTGGGCTGGGCCGGGGTCATGATGAACACCATCGTCTTCTGCTGGGTGGACCTGGCCGCCGTGTCATTGCTGGATGAGCTCTTCCCCGTACTGGGCCGGGCGGGGCTCCTCTACACCGCCGGCGGCTACGCCGTCACCCTGCCCAACGTCCTCATCCAGTTCCTCCTGGCTGGGGCCATCCTCTATATTCAATACCGAGGCGCCGACGTGTGCGCCGCTCTGGCCAAGATCGCCACGGTGGTCCTTCTCTTCATGTGCCTGGCGGGACTCATCGCCGCCTTCGCCCACTTTGACCCCGCCGTCTACGCCTCCGACGGCGGACTGGACTTCGACTTCACCGGCTCCATGTCCCTCCTCTCCCTGCTGGTCTTTTCCGTGGCTGGCTGGGAGACGGTGGCCAAGGCCGCCGCCGACGCCGAGGGCAAGGCCGCCCGGAAGGCGGGCCTGGCCCTCATCGTCTGCCTGGTGCTGGTCACCGGCCTTCTTTGCCTGGTGTCCACCGCTGTGGCCGGGAACATGCCCTGGCGGCAGGCCGTCACAGCCACCGCCCCCTTTGCCGACATTCTGGTGGACATCACCGGCATGCCGGTGGTGCGGGTGCTGCTGCTGCTCACCGCCTTCGTGGGCGCCGTGGGGGTCATGAACTCCACCCTCTACTCCTCTGCCCAGATGCTTTACGGCCTGGCCGGCTCCGATCTGGTGAGCCGCTGGTTCTGCCGTCTCCACCCCAGATACGGCACCCCCACCCGCTGCATCTGGGCCTCGGTAGCCCTGGTCCTCTTCGCCCCCTTCCTGGGCAAGCTCTTCTTCCTCCCCCTCATCAACACCGCCTCTCTGGCCACCATCATCATGTGGGTGACCACCCTCTTTGCCGTGCTGCGGCTGCGCCGGACCCACCCCGAGCTCCGGCGGCCTGTGTCCATGCCCGGCGGCAGGGTGACGGCGGTGCTGGGGATCATCGCCTCCCTCTTCCTCACCCTCAACCTGGTCCTCCCCTTCTCCCCCGGCGGCATGGGCGCCCTGGACTACCTCCTGGCCGGCGTGCTGGCTGTGGTGGGGCTGCTCCTCTACCATGGGCGGGACCGGAGCGTCACCGATGCCGACCGCAGCCGGCGGATGTTCGGCGAGCTTCTATGACCATCAAGAAAGCGGCGCCTCTGTCGTGTGTGAGTGGCGCCGCTTTGGTATGCCCGCGTCACCTTCACCTGGAGCTCGGTGAGGTATTCCTCCTCCAGGTCGGTGTCGTGGGCGTCGATGTGGTAGAGTTCCAGCGGAGCGCCGTCCAGCGTGAGGCCCAGTTCCGCCACGCCGCGGAAGAGGGTCCCACAATGCTCCTCCAGCCGCTCGTAGGAACCCCGGTAGAAGAGACTGG
>CAUBHZ010000209.1 GCA_958435885.1 uncultured Intestinimonas sp.
GTTGGCTGCTTATTCCATTTTCAGAAATTTCCTATACTTTTGACCCCGGCATCATGACATTGGCCGATATACTCTCTGGCCTCTTTGAGATGGGCCTGAGCAGCGGCGGCAAGGCCGGTGGTGTCCGAGAAGAGGTAGAGCAGGGAATAGCCCAGGTCAAACTTCCGGCGCATATCCTCTCCGCCGGAGGAGATGGTGGAGAGGAATTTCCCGTGCCGCTTGGCGGCGGATTCCACCGTCCGAATGGCCGCCTGGACCTCCGGCTGGCCGGGGGCGGCCAGATAGCCCATGGAGGTGGACAGGTCGGAGGGACCTAAGAAGATGCCGTCCACCCCCTCCACAGAGGCGATGTCGTCAATGTTGGCCACGGCCTCCGGGGTCTCGATGGCCAGCATGACCACCACATCCCGGTTGGCTCGGGTGAGGTAGGCCATTTTCTCCATGCCGTAGCAGGTGGCCCGCTGGCTGGTGGCCACCCCCCGGACGCCTTGGGGGGGATACTTACAGGCCCGGACGGCGTACTCGGCCTCCTGACGGGTATTGACGTAGGGGATGTGGATGCCGTCGGCGCCGCAGTCCAGGATCTGCTTGATGGCCACCTGATCGTTCCAGGGAGCCCGGACCATGGTGAAGCAGCCGCTGCTCTCCACCGCCTGAAGGACGGAGACCAGAGCGGGAAGGCTGTAGGGGGCGTGCTCCATGTCGGGGATGATCACGTCATAGCCTGCCTTTGCCAGGATCTCAGCGCTGAGGTTGGAGCCCAGATGGGCCCAAGCCCCGCACAGCTTTTTCCCGGCCCGGAGATCGGCAGCTGTGATTCGTTTTTCCATAAAAATACCTTCTTCCAGATGGTTATCCGAGGTATTGGTACTTCTGGATGTAATCGTGGTCGAACCGGATGCCAAGTCCGGGGACGTCCAGCAGCTTCAGCCAGCCCTTCTCTACCACGGGGGCCTGAGCAAAAGCGCCGTTCCACCAGTCGGGGATGTGCTCCAGCAGACCGCCGGTGGGGGAGGCGGCCAGCACGTGGGCGCTGACCTCCATCAGCACATGGGCAGTGACGGGGACCCGGAAAGCTCCTGCGAGGGCGCAGATCTGGATATACTCGGTGACACCGCCGCAGCGCATCAGGTCGGGGTTGATGTAGTCGGCCCCACCCAGACGCAAAAGCTCAAAAATTTCCTTGGTGGTAAAGAGACACTCTCCGGAGCAGATCATGATATCGGTGGCGGCAGCCAACTGGGCGTTGCCCTTGAAGTCCTGGCAATGGAGGGGTTCCTCCAGATAGGTGATACCCAGCTCCCGCAGGAAGGGGATGACCTCCAGGGCCTGCTTAACGCTCCAGCCCTGGTTGACGTCCACCATGATCTCGAAATCGTCGCCTACCGCCTTCCGAAGGGCGGTGAGGCGTTCAACGTCGATGCGCCAGTCAGGGAAGCCCAGCTTCAGCTTGTACTTTGTGTAGCCCTGAGACTGGAACCACAGGGCCTCCTGAATCATGTCCTCCTGAGGGACCAGCCACCCGCCGCTTCCGTAGACCGGAAGTCGGTCCGTTTTGGCGCCCAGAAGCTTATAGAGGGGTTTTCCCGCCTCCTGGGCCACCAGATCCCACAGGGCGGTATCCACCACCGCGTAAGCGGACATGGGCAGACCGGTCTGCCCGCAGCCGCCCATGGTGCACTGGGCGGCCTGCCAATGGGCCCGGATGAGGGAGGGGTCCTTGCCGATCAAATTGCGGCAGTAGCCCTCCACCAGCAGCTTCATGGCCTCGGCCTGAACGGTGTTGAAGGTGTAAGCCATGCCCACGCCGGTATACATGTCGGTGTCCAGTTCCAGAAAGACATGCTCGATATATTCCAGGGAATACACCGCATTGGGCAGGGCCGGGTTCAGTTTTTTGGAGATGTGGTATACACGAAAATCTTTAATAATCAAAGGGACCTCTCCTCTTTTATTATGATGCAATCAATTTTACCAATCCCATGGAAATGTCCGGGACATAGGTCACCAAGGCCAGGGCGATCATGGAGACGGCCAGATAGGGTATCAGGGAGCGTATGGTATCTCCCAGCTTGGCCTGGGCCAGATCGTTGCCGGTGAAGAGACACAGCCCAAAGGGGGGCGTGACCATACCAATGGCCAGATTGCAGACTACGATGCAGCCAAAGTGGGTCAGATTCACTCCGTAGCTGGCTGCGATGGGGGCCAGCAGGGGGGTCATGATAATGATGCTGGAGGAGTTCTCCATAAACATGCCGATGATCAGCAGCAGGATGTTGACCAGCAGCAGGAAGATGTACTTGTTGGGGGCGATGGCGGTGAAGGCATGGGCCAGCATCTGGGGAACATGCTGCTTGGACAGAATGACACCGAATACCGCGGCGATGGAGATGATGAGCAGAATTGCGGCGGAAGCGATGCCTGACTCAAGGAACACCCCGGCCAGCTCCTTCCAGCTCATCTCCTTATAGATGAACATACTCACCAGCACACTGTAGAAGACGGCGATGACGGCCGCTTCGGTAGCGGTAAAGGTGCCGCTGTAGATGCCGCCCAGAATGATCACTGGAGTGAGCAGGGCCAGAAGGGCGTCCTTAAAGGCACACCACTTCTCCTGGCCGGAGTATTTCCGGTCACCGCCGTAGCCCCTTTTGTGGCTGATGACCACAGCCACGACGATGAGGACCAGGGCGAAGAGGAAGCCGGGGACCACGCCGGCCAGAAAACCGTCGCTGATGGAGACGCCCGAGCCGGCCATGAAGCAATAGAGGACCATGGGCACGCTGGGCGGGATCATGACCCCCAGGCAGGAGGCAATGGAGATGGTGGCGGCGGAGAAATCACGGGGATAACCCTTCTCCAGCATACCGGGGATCAGAATGGCGCCCACGGCGGCGCAGCAGGCGATGGCCGAGCCGGAAATGGCGCCGAAAAACAGGGAGACCAGCACCGCCACAATGGCCAGGCCGCCCTGAAATCTGCCCACCAGGGTGGAGCAGAACTTCACCAGCCGGCGGGAGATGCCGCCCTTGGCCATGATATTGCCGGCCAGGATAAAGAAGGGCAGGGCCAGGTAGGGGAAGGAGTTGACGCCGGCAAACATTTTTTGGGTGATCCAGATCATGGACATGGAGGGATCGGTGAGGATGGCCAGTACGCAGGACAGACCCAGGGAGAACACGATGGGCACTCCGATGGCAAAGCAGATCAAAAGGATGATATACGTCATGCGGCAGGACCTCCCTTCATCCGTTCCAGAATGTTGGCAATGATATTGAGAAACATCATCCCCATGCCGATGGGCATGCACAGGTAAAACCAGAACATCTTAATGGATTTCATGCTGGAGGCAGAGCTGTTGAATCCCAAGGGAAGATACTGGGAACAGCTGTAGAGGGCCACCACAAGAAAGACGATGGACAGGACGTCCACAAAATAGAGAAAGTACCGGGACACCTTCTGGGGGAGGAGCTCGTAGAGAATGTCGATCTTGATGAGGGAGCCCCGGCGGCAGGCCACAGCGGCGCCCAGGAAGCAGAGCCAGATCATGCTGTAGCGGGCCATTTCCTCCAGCCAGGCAACGGAGATGTGGCACTTTCTGGTGACTACCTGTGCCAGCACCACAAAGGAGAGGATAACCAATACTACAACCACCAGCCACTCCAGCAGTTTGTTGAGTTTATCTACGATTTTAATATAGGCTTTCATGTTTTCTTCCTTCCAAAGTCAGTACCAAGCCCGGTTTATGAGGATGCGCCGCCGCTGAGTCAATGCGGCGGCGCATTGGGGGGGTACAATCGGGATCGTATCGGAATGGGTGAAAAAGGTTAGGACTGGAGCGCCTTAATGGCGTCCAGAGCGCCGTCGAACTGGACGTTCAGCTCATCATGCAGAGGCTTGATGGCCTCCTCAAAGGCGGCCCGATCCACTTCGTTGATCTCCACACCGGCGGCGCGGATGGTTTCCAAGCCCTTATCGGTGTATTCGGCGCACACATTGGGAGAGTTGGCCTCGGTAGCGTCTACCGCGGCGAGGAGGGCCTGCTGCTGAGACTCGCTCATCTTGCTCCAGGCGGACTCGCTGATGGCCAGCAGCACGGGGGCATAGAGGTGGTCGGTCATGGAGAGATACTTCTGGACTTCATGGAAGCCGTTGGAGCAGATGGCGTTGACGGGGTTCTCCTGACCCTGAATGGTGCCGGTCTGGAGGGCGCTGAACACCTCGGTGACCGCCATGGTGACGGGGGTGGCTCCCAGGGTCTCCCAGGCTTTGATCTGAATGTCGCTCTGCATGACACGGAGGATGATGCCCTTCAGATCTTCCGGGGTTTTGATGGGGCGGACGTTGTTGGTGGTCTCCCGATAGCCGAAATCCAGCACGCCCAGGG
>CAUBHZ010000210.1 GCA_958435885.1 uncultured Intestinimonas sp.
ATCGGCGCGTTCAACGTCAACAACATGGAGATCGTGCAGGGCATCACCGAGGCCGCCCGCGACCTGAACGCCCCCCTGATCCTCCAGGTGTCCAAGGGTGCCCGTGCCTACGCCAATCACACCTATCTGGTGAAGCTGGTGGAGGCCGCCGTCATCGAGTGCCCCAACATCCCCATCGTGCTCCACCTGGATCACGGCCCCGACTTTGAGACCTGTAAGTCCTGCATCGACGGCGGCTTTACCTCCGTTATGATCGACGCCTCCTCCAAGCCCTTTGCCGAGAACGTGGAGATCACCAAGAAGGTGGTCGAGTACGCCCACGACCACGGCGTGGTGGTAGAGGCCGAGCTGGGCACCCTGGCCGGCATCGAGGATGAGGTGAAGGTGGCCGCCCACGCTGCCTCCTACACCCGGCCCGAAGAGGTGGAGGAGTTCGTCTCCAAGACCGGCTGCGACTCTCTGGCCATCGCCATCGGCACCAGCCACGGCGCCTATAAGTTCACCCCCGAGCAGTGCACCCGCAATGAGAAGGGCATCCTGGTTCCCCCTCCGCTGCGCTTCGACGTGCTGGAGGAGGTCTCCAAGCGCCTGCCCGGCTTCCCCATCGTGCTCCATGGCTCCTCCAGCGTGCCCCAGGAGTATGTGAAGATGATCAACGAGAACGGCGGCAAGATGCCCGACGCCGTGGGCATTCCCGAGGAGCAGCTCCGCAAGGCCGCTTCCATGTCCGTGTGCAAGATCAACATCGACTCCGACCTGCGTCTGGCCATGACCGGCACCATCCGTCAGTTCTTCAATGAGCATCCCGACAAGTTCGATCCCCGCGAGTACCTGAAGCCCGCCCGCGCCAACATCAAGGCTCTGGTGGCCCACAAGATCGTGGACGTGCTGGGCTGCGACGGCAAGGCCTGATTTCAGATCTTCGTCTGTACAAAAGCGAAAAGGAGGGAGGCGGCATACGCCTCCCTCTTCTTATCGACCGCCTGCAAGGAGGGAGCCGCCATGAGCGCAGCCCAATTGAAAAAATACCTGGATGCCACAGGCATCCTGGCCTGCAATACCGACGCTTACCTGCACTGTCTGGAGGACATCGGCTGCACCTGGGCCGACGCCGTGGAGCTGATCGAAAAGAAGGAGCTCTTTCTCTGCAAGGCCTATCGGAAGCGCACCGTCTATCTGTCTCCGCGGGTCTACCATCTGCTCAAGGGGTGCAGATATCAGCGGCCCATGCCGGAGCCTGCGGCCCGGCTTTACCAGATCCTCCAGACCTCGCCGGGGCTTGAGACCGGAGAGCTGAGGGAACTTGCCCAGATGGACCAGCGCACCCTCCTCACCGCCATGGATTTCCTTTTGGAGGAGCTCTACATCACTGCTGTGGGCAACGGCCACTGGCTCAATCCAAACTGGTCCACCTACCGATATGGCACGGCGGAGGCCTGGGAACGGGAGGCCGCTCCTGGCCAGGAGGAGGAGCACCCCCGTGAGACCCTTCAGGAATTCCTCTCCTGGAGCATGCCGGAGGAGGAGATCCGGCGGCTGATCCGATAAACGGTAAAATGAAAACTGGGAGCGCTGCGGTATGGCACCACGGCGCTCCCAGTTTTTATTATTGTAAGGTAAGAAGCAGCTCCTCCGGGGTGTCCACGATGACAGAGGCGCCGTGGGCCATCAGAAAGTCCCGGCTCCGGAAGCCCCAGGAGACCGACAGGCAGGGGAGTCCGGCGTTGGCCGCGGTCTGGATATCCACGTCGGAATCCCCCACATAGACGCAGCGGTCGGGATGGACGCCCAGCTCGGCAATGCACAGGTCCACCAGATCACGGGCTGGCTTTTTCTGCGTCCCGGGGCGCTCGCCGATGGCAACAGGGAGGAGGCCGCCAAAGTGCTCCCGGCAGAGCTCCTTCACCGCACCGTCAAACTTATTGGATACCACTCCCACTTTACAGCCGTTGTCCCGCAGCCGTTTGAGCAGCTCCGGGATGCCTGGATAGGGGGCGGTCCGATCCTGCATGTGCAGCATGTAATCTTTTTTGAACCAGTCCAGACAGTCCAGGACCAGGGCCTCGTCGGTCCCGGCGGGCACCGCCCGGCGGATGAGCTTTTCTACGCCGTTTCCCACGAATTGCCGGACCTCCTCCAGAGACCGCTGGGGGAGATCAAAGTGTGCCAGGGCCCGGTTGGTACTGGCCGCCAGGTCGTCCAGGGTGTTGAGCAGGGTGCCGTCCAGATCAAAGATCACCGCTTCATAGCGCATGTTGTGTCATTTCTCCTTTGCTGTGGCCCGGGGCGCCGGCGGCGCATAGCATGGTACAGCAATGAGAAAGGGTGAACTGCCATGCCGCTGCCTGTGCTCCCGTATGACCGTGAGGCCGCGCTTCGATACGCCCACCGCTGGGCGTACAGCCGGAACCCGGCCTATTATGATTATGAAAACCTGGGAGGTGATTGTACCAACTTTGCCTCCCAGTGCCTGTATGCCGGTACCGGCATCATGAATCTCACGCCCACCTATGGGTGGTACTACATCGACGCCAACCAGAAATCGCCCTCCTGGACGGGAGTCCCTTACTTTTACAACTTCATTACCCGGAAGGAGGAGAGCAGGGGACCCTTCGGGATGGAGACCACGATCGACGACATTGAGCCGGCGGACTTTGTCCAGCTGCGCTTTCGTGGCACCACCTTTGGACACACCCCGGTGGTGGTGGAGGTGGGCGATCCGCCCACTTTGGAAAACATCCTGGTGGCGGCCCACAGCTATGACGCCGACTTCCGGCCGCTGAGCACCTATTTTTTTGAAGAGATCCGGTATCTCCACATATTAGGGACCTATCCGCCGGAGTTTGCGCCGCCGCCCGGTCCGCTCATGCCCTGACCGCCAGCCTGCGTCTGTCTTTTCCGCCGCACCCGGGAGAGCGGCGTGGCGCTGGCCGCCATGCGCAGCTCAGCGTTGTCCACGTGGGTGTAGATCTGGGTGGTGTTCAGGTTCTCATGCCCCAGCACCTCCTGCAGGGTGCGCACATCCACGCCGTTCTGGAGCATCAGGGTGGCCGCCGTGTGGCGGAGCTTGTGGCTGGAGTAAAGGGATGCGTCCAGCCCGGCCTTTTTCAGGCGCTGCTTGACCATGTAGTGGACGGCATCGGTGGTCATGCGGGTGTGGCGGCGGGTCAGGAACAGGGCGTTCCGGTCCACCGCAGCGCTCTGGCTGCGCTCGGCCAGCCAGTCGTCCAGGGCTGCCCGGCAGGCGCCGTTCAGAAAGATCATCCGCTCCTTGTTGCCCTTGCCCAGCACCCGGAGCTGCTCCTCCCGCACGTCGGTGAGATTGAGGCTCACCAGCTCCGAGATCCGCAGGCCGCAGTTGAGAAATAAGGTCAAAATACAGTAATCCCGGGCCCGGTTGGGCTCGTCTACGGCTTCCAGAAGCTGGATGCACTCGTCCAGGCTCAGATATCGGGGCAGCGATTTCTTGAGCCGGGGGGAATCCAGGTCCTGCATGGGATTTTCACTGATGAGCTTGGCCTTACTGGAGAGGTATTTATAAAAGGAGCGGATGGCGGCGATCTTGCGGGCCCGGGCGGAAGGCTCCAGTCCGAAGCCGGAAGAGGGGCTGTTGGCGTGCTTGAGCCGGTCGCGGCTGAGGTAGCTCATGTAGCTGTACACGTCGCTGAGGGTGACGGAGCGCGCCAGCTCCAGGTCCAGGTCGTCGATGGAGATCTGGTCCAGCTCGGTGGCCCTGGGCACCAGACCCCGTTCCAGTTTGATGTAGCGGAAAAAGTTGCGCAGGTCCAGGTAGTATTCATCCACGGTTTTCTTGGAGTGACCCTGGATGGTCTCATGGTAGACCAGGAAGTCCCGCAGCAGCTTGGGCGCGTCCAATTTATAGTCATTTCGGTCCATAGCCTCCCTCCAACTCAACAAAATTTTTATTTTGTTGAGTAGAGAATAGCCCCCCTTTTCGGCAGACGGCCCAGGAGACTTTTTCGGCCTCCTGGGCCTGATGCTGTGATTTTGTAATTCTCTGTTGTTGTGTGTTACATATTTAAATTATGTAATTGTGTTTTTTGTGTTCGCTGTTTACCGTCCGTCTCAGGTCAGGACGGCGGCCAGGGCCTCCCGGATGTTTTTCACCCGGATGAGCTGCAGGCCGTCCGGTTCCTGGAACCGGGCGCTGTTCCGGGCCGGGATCAGACACTGTGTGAATCCCAACCGGCGCACTTCGCTGAGCCGCTGTCCCAGCGCGCTCACGGACCGCAGCTCACCGGTCAGACCCACCTCACCGATGGCCGCCAGACTGCCCGGCACGCTCTTGTCCCGAAAGCTGGACGCCATGGCGATGATGGCCGCCAGGTCGGCGGCGGGCTCGTCCAG